>JAFSHW010000020.1 GCA_017440085.1 Clostridia bacterium | reverse complement strand
GAAAAAGGAATAGTCGGTGTCTATGACGGCGAGGATCCACCCGTTCCCATTCCGAACACGGTAGTTAAGCTCGCGGGTGCTGAAAATACTTGGCTGGAGACGGCCCGGGAAAATAAGACGATGCCGACTCTCCTTTTTTTAAATAACTTAATATGCACCATTAGCTCAGTTGGTAGAGCAACTGACTCTTAATCAGTGGGTCCCGGGTTCGAATCCCTGATGGTGCACCAAGTATAAGAAGGATATGCATATTTGTGTATTCTTCTTATATTTTATTGTTATAATAGGATTCGAAGGACGTGTGTTAAAAAATTGCCGGTGGAAGTTTTTTCCGTGCTGAAATAAAGTTATGGCAAATGGCCTAATGTTGACAATATGTAGTTTTTATGCTATAATATTAAAAATCGCTATAAAGGAAGCTTTTTATGAACAAAATAATTTGCCCACATAATGAAAACGAGTTCGGTATGAATTTTATTTTATTTACCCCTGAAAAATTTGAAAATTTACCGCTTATTGTGTATTTACACGGCGCGGGGGAAAGAGGAACTGCTGTGGAGCACCTTTATCGCCACGGACTTGCGAAGATGATGAATAACGGATTGGAGCTGCCTGCGGTGGTTGTCTGCCCTCAATGTCCTGCTTGGGCTGTTTGGGATAACGTAGTTAACAAAGTTAAGGATCTGATTGATTACGTTGCGGCAAAATTTTTTGTAGATATGAGCAAAATCACTATCACCGGTTCCAGTATGGGTGGCTACGGAACATTCAGTATGGGGCTGACTTACCCGAATTTTTTTGCAGGAATTGCACCTGTTGCAGGCGGTGGAATGTCCTGGAGGGCGGCTCGACTTAGAAATACTCCCGTTCTGGCAATTCACGGTGAAAAAGACAGCGCAGTTCCTTTTGTCTGCTCGCAACTAATGGTTGACAACCTTAGAAACGCCGGAGGCAACGTTCAGCTGATTTGTTTGGAAAATTTTGACCACAATGACGGAATTGATTTCGCCTACCATAGCACAAAATTGATTCCTTGGCTTTTGGAGCAGAAACGGACTGATTTTGATTACGTTCCCGACGTTTGCGAAGATTGTTTTTAATTTTATAAATACGAATGATACGGTGAAAATATGAAACTGATTCTCTCCTCCCGTGACTTTGGAAATTTTGAGTCTGCTAAATTTATTGTGGGAAATTTGCCGAAGCCCATCAATGAATGCAAAATTTTATATTTCCCCAATGAAAACGCCACTCGCAGCAGGATAAAAAGCGGCAGATACGAAAACAGATTAGTTAAATACGGTTTTTCGCCTGAAAATGCCTTTGTGGCTGACTATTTCAACCCCGAACTGTTTTTTGAAATGAGTTTTGACGTCGTTTACGTTGGCGGCGGAAACACTTTCGGTATTTTGAAGCGTCTTCGTGCCTCAAAATTTGACAAATTGATTTTGAAATTGGTTGAAAACGGCGCAGTTTACGTGGGAGGTAGCGCGGGAGCTCACATTGCTTGCAATGATGTCAGCCACGTGGCTCGTTTTGATAAAATTCCCAATGGGTTTGAAGATTTTTCAGGGTTAGGCTTTTACGACGGTATTTTTGTGTGCCATTATTCAGAAGAGCGTAAGGCTGTGTTCGAAAGCCTCAAGGCTGAAGGAAAAAACGTTATTCCGCTTAGTGACGTTGATTCCATTCTCGTGGAAAATTGATTTTATATAAATATTAAAAAATAGTTTAAAGCAGGCATTGACCTGCTTTTTCTGCGGATTTTTTGATTATAGTGAAAAATATCTTTCCGTAAGGTTGAAATTGATGGAAAAATGTGGTATACTATATATGATATTTGTTGAAGAAGAGAGAATTTTATGACTTTATTTAAAAATGAAAAAGTTAAAACCGCTGTTTATTTGGGTATGCTTTGCTCCTTCGCCTACCTTGCGGTATACTACGCGCGCAATATTTTAGGGGCAGTTACGTCGCAAATCCTTGAAGGCGGCGTTTACAATGAGGCGCAAATTGGGCAGATTTCCTCTACATATTTCGTTTGCTACGCCGTGGGGCAACTTATCAACGGTATGATTGGCGATAGGGTTAAGGCGCGTCATATGCTAAGCTTCGGGCTGATTTGCGCAGGCTTGTGCAATTTCCTTTTCCCGATAATGGGCAACGTGCTGACTGCCAGAGCAGCTTACGGTATGACGGGATTTTTCCTTTCTATGATTTACGCGCCGATGACCAAGGTTATTGCTGAAAATACTGAGCCAATTTATGCTACTCGATGCAGTTTGGGCTATACTTTTGCTTCATTTTTCGGCTCGCCATTGGCAGGGGTTACAGCCTTTATTTTCACTTGGCAAACTGTTTTCACCATCAGCAGCGTAGCGTGTGTGGTTATGGGTTGCGTGTGCTTCGTCACCTTCCTCATTTACGAGAAAAAGGGAATCGTAAAATACGGGCAGTATAAGCCCAAAGAAAAGTTCAACGTGGAGAGTCTGAAGGTTCTTTTGAAGCACGATATTATCCGTTTTTCCCTCTTTTCGATTATAACCGGCGTTATCAGAACTACCGTAATTTTCTGGCTTACCGCTTATTTTTCACAGTATTTGGGCTACACTACCGACCAATCAGAGATTCTTTTCTCGGTTGTTACCTTAATTCTTTGCTCAACTTCCTTTATTACAATATTCGTTTACGAAAAAGTCTTTCAAAGACATATGGGCAGAACGATTTTTACAATGTTTTCTATCAGTTCCGTGGCGTTCTTGCTTGTATATTTTGTAAAACACCCCGTTTTGAACATAATTTTCCTGCTTTTGGCTATTATGACTTCAAACGGTAGCGCTTCAATTGTTTGGAGCAGATATTGCCCAAGTTTGCGTGATACGGGCAGAGTTTCCAGCGTGACGGGATACCTTGACTTCCTCAGTTATATGGCTGCTGCCGCTTCTTCTACCATTTTTGCCAACGCAGTTACGAGCATCGGTTGGGGTAACTTGATTCTCGTTTGGTTTGGCCTTGTGTTCTGCGGTGCCATTATAGCATTTTCAATAAGAAAGAAATAATAAAAAAGAGAATTCGATTTTTATGTCGAATTCTCTTAATTTTTCTGTTTTATGAATCTTATCTGTTAAGAATAAGTTTTGTAAGTTCAACGGGGTTAACGATTTCGCCGTCTTTGTAAACTCTCATATTACCGGAAGCAATTTCGTCGATGAGGATAACTTCGTCGTTATTGTAACCAAATTCGAATTTAATATCCCAAAGGTCGAGGCCGATGGATTTAAGGTCGTCAGCAACGATTTTTGTGATTTTAAGAGTCTGCTCCTTCATACTTTCGAACATAGCGGGAGTCATAACGCCCAAAGCCGCAAGACCTTCGCCCGTTACAAGGGGGTCGCCCTTAGCGTCGTTTTTGAAAGTGCATTCAACGTAGCCGCCTTCAAGGGGAGTGCCGTCTTCGATGTATTCGCCGTATCTGCGAATGAAGCTGCCGGTAGCAACAAGTCTGCAAATAACTTCAAGGCCGTGGCCGAAAACTTTACCGGGGAGAACTTCCATAGTAGCCTCGTCAATATTTGCGCCAACGTAGTGAGTTTTGATGCCTGCCTGCTTGAGGAGCTCAAAGTAGTAAATAGAAGTCTGAAGATTTGCTTTACCGATGCCTTCGATTGTGAGGCCTACTGTGTTTTCACCGGGGTCAAAAACGCCGTCTTTACCTGTGCAATCGTCTTTAAATTTCAGCATAACGTTGCCGTTATCAAGGGAGTAAACGTCTTTTGTTTTGCCTTCGTAAATTTTTTTCATTTGGACCATACCTTTCTATTGGGACTACGTAAATGTAGTTTTAAAATCTGAATTTGTTCTTGCAAGAAGAACTACACTGAATATTTTATCACAAAAAATGCTTTTTGTATATAGCTTTCAAGAAAATATCTTAATCATATTGCAAAAAATCCGAAATTTCGTAAATTTTTCGGCAGATTTGGTGGATAGCAACATTTTACCATTGACTTTAGTTCGCTTTTGTGGTATATTATGTTTATAAAATGGGAAAGGGTGGACGGCTGTGGAAATTGAATATGAAATCATTCGCTCAAATCGGCGAACACTGGGAATAAGCGTTACCGCAGATGGGAAAATTCTTGTTCGCGCGCCTAAGTTCCTTTCCGAAGAAATCATAGTTCAGCAGGTGGAAAAATCCGAAAATTGGATTAAAAAAGCCCTTGAGCGTAGTAAAACTCGTAAGAAATCCCCTATGAATACAGATTTTGACCCCAAAACCGTTGCTGCATTAAAGAAGAAGACGCTGAAAATCGTAATTCCTATGGTTGAAAAATTCTCAAAATTGATGAAAGTCTCACCAACGGGAGTAAAAATCACTTCTGCAAAAACAAGATACGGCAGTTGCAACGGTGAAAATTCCATTTGCTTCTCTTTTCGCCTGAGCCTGTTTCCCGCTGAAGCGGTGGAGGCTGTGGTCGTTCACGAGCTTGCCCATATTAAACACAAAAATCACGGTAAAAATTTCTACGCCTGCATTTACAAAGTCCTGCCCGACTACGATGAAAGAAAGAGGAGGCTGATACTATGAAGAGTCTGCATTATTCAGATACTGTTAAAGGGAATTTGCCCTTTGAATCCGAACGTTTTGCCCGTCCTGACAATTGCTTTTATCCCGTGTTTTCCTGGATTTGGAACGACGTCCTCACGGAAAATGAGATAAAAAAGCAGATTGATGAGATGTATGATGGCGGAATTCGGTGTTTTTATATTATCCCCGAGCCGAAAAGCTTCCGACCCAATTCAATGGTTACGAACCTTGAACCGGATTACCTCACCTATGAATTTATGGAATTTATAAGGCTTACCGCCGATTATGCGGAAGAAAAGGGCATGTATATGTGGCTTTACGATGAGGGCGGCTGGCCATCCGGCAGCGCTTCCGGTAAAGTTGCGGCTAAAAACGGGAGCACCCGACGAAAATACCTTTCAAAAAGAGAAATCAGCCTTAAAAAAGACGAAAAATATACGCTTTCTGAGGAAATCAAAGCTGTTTTTATCGGTGATAAGCGAATTTTAGATAAATTTACCGCCGAGGAGGATTTGACGGTAACGGAGTTTTTCGTAAATCAAGAAAATTCGTCCAAGGTTGACCTTTCGGAAGCCGTTACCGCTGAAGCTTTCATATCCCTTACTCACGAAAAATACAAGGAATACGTGGGGGACCGCTTCGGAAAGACCATTCCCTTTATGTTCACCGATGAGCCCTGCCTTGCTATGCCTGCATTCCCACGGGATTTCGAAGAGAGATTCAAAAGCAAGTATGGCTACGATATTTTGGATTTTTTGCCCCTTATTTTTAAGGAGTGTGGCGAAAATGACGGGGAAAATCAAGTCAGAATTGACTATTTCACTCTTTGCGGCGAGATTTTTGATGAAAATTACCTGAAAATTCAAGCGGATTGGTGCGAAAAGAACGGCATTCTTTCCACGGGACATCTGGATAAGGACCATCTTTGCAGCGCTTGCGTTGACCAAGGCTACTCCACCTACGTCAACTCTCTCAGCAATTTGCGCGTGCCTGGCATTGACGTTATTTGGCGCCAGATAGATTTCGGCAAAGGCACAGAAGAGGGAACCGCCTTTTTCCCCCGTTTCGCATCGTCTGCGGCAGCGAATATTGGCGGAAACCTTGCCGTCAGCGAATCCTTTGGGGTTTACGGCTCCGGATACACTTGCGACGAAATGCGCTATGTGCTGAATTATCAGTTCCTGCGTGGAATAAATTTGATGAATTTTATGAGCATCAGCTACGGCAGAAATTCTTTCCTCGCTTATAGCGAACGCCCCTCATTCGGTAAAGAAAAGCCCGGTTACGAAAATTTATGCGCCCTTAACGACTTCACCGCAAGAATGTCTTACCTTACAACGGTGGGTAAAAGCGGTGCTGAAGCTTTGCTTTATTTGCCGAAAAATGACTTCTGCGCAGGGGGGGATATTCGCGAAAAAGCAGTTGCTTCCTTTAACGCTTTGGGTTCAAAGCTGGAAGATTTAGGAATTGACTTCCGAATTTGCGACGATTACTCTGTAAGAAAATCAGAAATTACGGAAAATGGTTTAAGAATAGGGGAAACTTGCTATAAATACGTATATATTCCCGAAAATAAATATATTTCTTCTGATGTAAAAGAAAAATTGGCTCCGTTTTGCTCTGATGCATTTCCTATATGCGGCAGTTCATCCAGCTTTTCTTCAATCCGTGGGACAAAGCGCATACTTGAAAACGGTGATGAGATTTATATTTTTGTAAACGAAAGCGGTGAAAAAACGGAAACAATCTTGACCTTTAGCAATAAAAAAGAGCGTATTTACGAGCTTTCCGCCGTGAACGGTAAAATTTACCGTGTCGAAGGCAGTTCTTCCGTGAAAATTTCCCTTGAGGTTGGCGAAAATAAGTGCTTCATTTGCACCGATAAGTTTCTTGATTCCGTGCCTGCCCCCGAAAATTTTGATTTTTCAGAGGGAATTGCCCTTACATACTTCGAGGCTTCGAAAAAATCTGCTTTCGTCCTCAGTGCAAGGGGCGGATTTAAGGAGCTTTACGCTGAAAATTTTGCTCCATTGGCTCTGGGCTCTTGGGAAAATTCTTTCGGAAAGGATTTTTCGGGGGACGTGGTCTACAAAACGGCTTTCGATCTTGATTTTCAGCCTACTGCAATAGCGAAAGTTTCTTTGGGCAAGGTGCAGCATACTGCTTCCGTTAAAATAAACGGCGTTGCGGTAGGCTCCGTGATTTTTGAGCCTAAAATATTGTTTGTTGACGGCGATTTGTTCCACAGGGGCAAAAATACTGTGGAAATTACCGTTTCAAATACCGCCGCGAACCAGTTTGTTTTTTCCCCCACCGATAGGCTTTTTGAAGAAAAAGAAATTGGACCTTACCACAAAAGAACGAAAGAATTCGAAGAAGAACATATTGACGGAGGACTTTTCGGCCCCGTTTTGATAAAATTCCTTAAATAGCTCCAAAATAATACCTTCCGCATATACTGGTAGTGACCGTGTATGCGGAATTTTTACATAAGGAATAGTTATGATTGAATTTTTCATATGCCTGGACCCTGTCATTCAAGCGGTCTTGGCGACAGTTTTTACCTGGGCAGTCACCGCCTTGGGGGCGTGCGTGGTGTTCCTCTTCAAAAATATCAGCAAAAATATTATGGACGCCACCTTGGGCGCCGCCGCAGGAGTTATGATTGCCGCAAGCTTTTGGTCTCTCCTTGCTCCCGCTATCGAAATGAGTGCTTCTTTGGGGCAAAATCCGTGGCTAACGGTTCTTTTCGGGTTCCTTAGCGGAGGTGTTCTGCTATTTTTTGGAGATAAATTTTTCGAAAAGCGTATGGACCGCGAATTTTCCAATAGCAAAAAGCGCGTATCTATGCTGATTTTTTCAATCACTCTGCACAATATCCCCGAGGGTATGGCTGTGGGGGTAGCTTTCGGTTCTTTGGCTTACGGCATCGAGGGTGCGACTTTAGGCGGCGCGGTAATGCTTGCAGTGGGAATCGGTTTGCAGAATTTCCCGGAAGGAAGCGCCGTCAGCTTACCATTGCTCCGTGAGGGGTATTCCCCTAAAAAAGCTTTCTTTTTCGGGCAAATCAGCGGAATCGTGGAACCCTTGGCAGGGCTTCTCGGTGCCGTTTTGGTTCTGAAAATGCGGTTTTTGCTCCCATTCCTTTTGGCATTTGCCGCAGGTGCAATGATTTACGTGGTGGTTGAAGAGCTGATTCCCGAAAGCCAGACGAACCGCCGCAAAGATTTAATGGCTCTTTTTACCCTCATCGGATTTTCCGTAATGATGGTTATGGACGTGGCTCTGGGATAGTTTTTTTTAAGTTTTTAAGCATTCATACCACAAAGTTCTGAAAAAGCGGATTTGCGGTATGATTTTTTATTTATAATTATAAAAACCCCCTTTTTCCTCTTGACTTTCTGCTAAAATTAGGTTAAAATATAAAGGAAGAAAAAAATAAAAAGGAGCATAAAAATGATTAAAGACAGAAAAGATATAGACAAGCGCTACAAGTGGGACCTTTCCGTGCTTTACGCTGACGAGAAGGCTTTTTACGCAGATTATGCCGCTGCAGAAAAGGAAATTAAAGCTTTTGCTAAGCTTAAAAAGAAAATGCTGAAGTCTGCCCAAGGGCTTTACGATACCTTGAAGGCAATGGTTGACATTGAAGCGGTTATCGAAAAAATGTGGCACTACGCTCACCTTAATTTTGCCGTTGACAGCACAAATAACGCTTTTCAGGCTCTCAGTGCAAAGGTAAGAAGCCTTGCGATTGCTGCAGGTGCTGCTTCCTGGTTCGTTTCACCTTATCTTCTCAGACTTGACGAGGCGGTTCTTGATTCCTGGTTCAAGGAGCTTCCTGAACTTGAAACATTCCGCCGTATGATTGAGAAAAATATGAGAATGAAGCCCCACACTCTTTCCGACGAGTGCGAGCAGCTTATGTCCAAAATGGAAGACGCTTTGGGTACACACGGCGAAACAAGAAATCTTTTTGCAAACTCTGACTTGAGATTTGGCAAAATCAAAGATGAATCAGGTAAAATGGTTGAACTTACCGATACCAACTACGTTCCCTACCTTATGAGCAACGACAGAAGAGTTCGTCAGGCGGCTTTCCGTTGCCTCTATAAGACATACGCTCAGTTCGGCAACACCTTCGGTTTGATGCTTAATAATCACATCAAAGAGCGTTGCACAATGGCAAAGGTTAAAAATTACGCAGATTCCCTTACAGCTTCCACATTCAGAGATGAAGTTACCCCTGAAATCTACAATAATCTTATAGATTCAGTAAATAAGGGTTTGCCCGTGCTTTACGATTACTACGCTTTGAAGCAGGAAGTTCTCGGACTTGAAAAGCTTCATATGTACGATATTTACGCACCTCTTATCGGCGAGCTTGACAGAATTTACCCCTACGAAGAAGCAGTTGAAGAGGTTTTGAAAACTGTCAGTGTTTACGGTGAAGAATACGCTTCAAACCTCCGCGCAGGTCTTACTGAAAAGGGCTGGGTTGACGTTTACCCCTCCAGAGGCAAACGCGGCGGTGCATTCAGCTCAGGCGGCCCCGGCACGGAACCTTATATGCTCCTTAACTATACGGAAAAATTCGATGACGTTATGACATTCGCTCACGAAGCAGGTCACTCTATGCACACTTGGTTCTCAACTCATTACAACGAGCCTCATAACTCCGGTTACACAATTTTCGTTGCTGAGGTTGCTTCCACCGTTAACGAGCTTCTTCTTGCTCACAGAAAGCTCCGCGAATGCACCAACGACGATGAAAAGCTTTATATCCTCAATCAGCTTATGGAAACTTACAAAGGAACACTCTTCCGCCAGACAATGTTTGCTGAGTTTGAAAAAACGGTTCACGCGCTTTGCGAAAAGGGCGAACCTCTCACCGCAGACCTTATTAGCAAGCGCTACTACAAATTGGTTAAGCGTTATTTTGGACCCGACGTTGTTTGCGATAAGCAGATTGCCTACGAATGGATGAGAATTCCTCATTTCTACACCAGCTTCTACGTTTACAAATACGCGACTTGTATCTCTGCCGCTTCCGCTATCGTTAAGCGCATTGAAACAGAGGGCGAAGCTTACGTTGGCAAATATATTGACTTCCTCAAGTGCGGCGATTCTCGCTCACCCCTTGAAAGCTTGAAGATTGCAGGCATTGATATGACTAAGCCAGAGGTCATCACCGACGCTATTGACGACTTCGCTTCCGCTGTTGCTCAATTCAGAGAAATTTACAGCAAAAAAGCGTAAAAACGAAATTTTATAATAAAAAGTATTTTAAATGAAGGAGATGCCTTTTATGTGCATTACAAGGCCTGAGCATCCGAACCCACAATGGGAAAGAAAAAATTGGAAAAATTTAAACGGTGAATGGGAATTTGATTTTGATTTCGGCAGAAGCGCCAAAGAAAAAGAGCTTTATAAATGCGGTCCCCTTCCGAAAAAAATAATTGTTCCTTTTTGCCCCGAAAGCACCCTTTCGGGAATAGGATACACGGATTTTATTCCTGCCGTTTGTTACAGGAAAGTGGTTTCTTTATCTGAAGCGGAAGTTTCCGGCAGAGTTTTCCTGCACTTCGGCGCGGTGGATTACCACAGCTATATTTACATAAACGGAAAGCTTGCGAGCGAGCATATCGGCGGCTATTCTTCCTTTAAAATTGATATCACGGAGTTTGTAACGGCAGGGGAGAACACGATTTTCGTAATTGCAGAAGACGATGTTCGAAGCGGTGTTCAGCCCGGCGGCAAACAAAGCACGAGGGTTTACTCTTTCGGTTGCAGCTACACTCGCACCACCGGCATTTGGCAGACGGTTTGGCTTGAATTTACCCCCAAGGCTTACGTGAAAAATTGCAAATATTACCCCGATATTACCAACAGTATTCTTACCGTCAGCGGCGAGGTTGAAGGAAAGGGCGAACTTGAACTTTCATCCTCTTACAAAGGAACGCCTACGGGTAGCACAAAAATCAGCGTAAATAGCGGCTTTTTTACTGCGCAGATAAAGCTTTCCCAGCTTCACCTTTGGGAAATCGGGTGCGGAAGACTTTACGACCTTGATATTAAGTTCGGTGAAGACATTGTAAAAAGCTACTTCGGTATGAGAGAAGTTTTCATTGACGGGCTTAAATTTAACCTCAATAATAAGCCTGTTTTTTTACGAACCGTCCTTGACCAGGGCTTCTATCCCGACGGCATTTACACTGCAAAGGACGATGAGGCTTTGAAACGTGATATTGACCTTTCCAAAGCCTTCGGTTTCCACGGTGCAAGACTTCATCAAAAGGTTTTTGAAAAACGCTTTATTTACCATTGCGACAAAGCCGGCTACATAGTTTGGGGCGAGCACGCAAACTGGGGTATGGATTACACAAACGCAGTTGCACAAGGCAATTTTATTTGCGAATGGACTGAAATTCTTCAACGCGACTTTAACAGCCCTGCGCTTATCGGTTGGTGCCCCTTTAACGAAACCTGGGGTTATCAGGAACGGGAAAGCAGTTCAAGGCTTATTGAAAGCGTGTATAAATTAACCAAGCTTTACGATACAACCCGCCCCTGTATCGACTCCAGCGGAAATTACCACATTGATAAAAAGGAAATTCACGACGTTCACGATTACGAGCAGGATACGGAAAAATTTGCAGAATATTATGCTCGTATTGACAAAGGCGTTATCAACGACCAGATTCGTAGAAGAGATGGTGACATCCAGCCTTATTTCGGCGAGCCAATTTTCGTCAGCGAATACGGCGGAATCAGATGGGCGCCGGAATACAGCGACGGATGGGGCTACGGAAATGCCCCCAAGACTTTGGAAGAATACGTTGAAAGATACTGCAAACTGGCGGACGTTTTGGTTTCAAACCCCTATATTATGGGGCTTTGCTACACTCAGCTTTACGACGTTGAGCAGGAGCAAAACGGTCTTTATTACTACGATAGAACTCCCAAGTTCGACGCGGAAACTGTTGCGAAAATGAAAGCCGCAATGACCAAAGCCGCAGAAATTGAAAAATAAGTATGATAAACAAAAGACTCCCGACCGTCATAGTCGGGAGTCTTGAATTTTTAGTCAGAGTATCCTATGTAATATATAAATTCGTTTGCTACGTCCCAAAAATCTTCTGCTTCGTAAACGCCATCAATATCTCTAACCTTGATAACACCGACTTTCGGGTTGTTGTAGCAATCTTCGGAAAGAAGACTTTCAATCAAATCGATGACAATCATTCCGTACTCATCCGTATACGCAGTGTACTCTTCATCGGACATGGAGTTAACGTCTGCATCCAAATATTTTTCATAGAAGTCCTGTAATGGTTCGTATTCGGCGTACTTTTCTTCTGCCTGCACCATAATGTTAAGCGGTTCGTAGGATACGTAAACATCGTAGCTTCCGTCGTCATTTTTTACTGAAGTGGTTACTTCGTATTTCGTAAGCGGATAAAGCTTTCCTGCAAGCTCAACCAATTCTGCCTTAAGCTTTTCACTTAGGTCTTCGTAGACTTCACCTGCGGAGTCGTTAAGTATACCCCAATAATACGCCATAAACTCTGCTTCAGTTTCCAAGGTGTAAGCATATGCGTCTCGTATATCTTCTATATCCGAATCTGTAAGAGTCAAAAAATTGCTGTCGCCTTCTCCATGGCAATGAGTATCTAAAAGCCCTTTAACGTAAATGATTTCAAAATCAGATTTATCCAAAAGCGCGTAGTTTAAAAAGCTGCAAGCGGAAATGCTGAATAGCGAGAGTAAGCAAAGAACTATACAAACTAACTTTTTCATTACTGAATCTTTTCCTTTAAGAGTTTAGAAAAGTCCTACGATTTCGCCGTTTTCGTCAATGTCGATCATCTCAGCAGCAGGAACTTTGGGAAGTCCGGGCATCGTGAGAATATCACCCAAATATCCTACGATAAAGCCGGCACCTGCGCAAAGCTTGAAGTCTTTAACGGTGATTCTGAATCCCGTGGGTCTGCAAAGGAGTTTGGGATTATCTGAAAGTGAGTACTGAGTTTTCGCAAGGCAGATGGGAAGCTTGTCCATACCCATTTTTACGATCGCTTCGATTGACGCTTTTGCGGCGGGCTCGAAGTTTACGCCATCTGCACCGTAAATTGTTTTTGCGATTGCTTCAACTTTATTTTCGATGGTGTCGTTTTCATCGTATGTGAATTTGAAGTTGCTTTCAAGCTCGCAAGCTTCAATAACTTTCTTCGCCAAAGCTTCCGTGCCTTTGCCGCCT
>JAFSHW010000019.1 GCA_017440085.1 Clostridia bacterium | reverse complement strand
TTCGGAAACACCACACTCTCCGGACATCGTGAACCCGCGATCCGTCCAAAGGCACCAACCTGCGCAGTAATCGAACATGAACCATAGTTTTTGTTTTTTATTCTTTTTCTTAAACAGCTTAATCATGATCTGCCCTCCTTTTCTGCAGTTTATCTCCCGAAGCTTTAATCGGGGTGGAAATACAAAGGCAGGGTATCTTTCCTCTCGAAAAGGTACCCCGCCCCCATAAAAAACATATTTATTTCTTATTTCACAATATCTTTTGTGAGTTCAAGAGTATCTCTTGCGATTGTGAGTTCTTCGTCTGTGGGAATTACGAACATACGAATCTTTGAATCGGGTGTGGAGATATCAATTTCTTTGCCTCTGACAGCGTTCTTTTCTGCGTCAATCTTAACGCCGAGGAACGCGAGTTTTTCAGCAACTCTTGCTCTGTAGTGAGGGTTGTTTTCACCAATACCGCCTGCGAAAGCGATTGCGTCGATACCGCCCATAGCTGCAGCGAATCCGCCTATGTACTTAACGAGCTGGTGGCAGATCATATTTTCAATAAGAATAGCTCTTTCGTCGCCGTCTTTTGCAGCCTGCTCAATGTCACGGTTGTCGCTTGTTTTCTGGGAAACACCGAGAATACCGGACTTTTTGTTCATGATGTTGTCGATTTCCTTGGGTGTGAGGTTTTCTTTTTCCATAAGAAGGGGAACGATTGCAGGGTCGATGGAACCGCAACGTGTACCCATCATGATACCTTCAAGAGGTGTGAGACCCATTGTTGTGTCGAAGCATTTACCGCCGTCAACTGCCGCGATTGAAGAACCGTTGCCCAGGTGGCAAGTAACGATCTTTGTGTCTTTGGGGTCTTTGCCGAGCATTGCAGCTGCTCTGCCGCTAACGTATCTGTGAGATGTGCCGTGGAAGCCGTATCTGCGGATTCTGTATTTTTCATAGTATTCATAGGGAAGAGCGTACAAATATGCGTAGTCGGGCATTGTCTGGTGGAAGCCTGTATCAAAAACAGCTACCTGAGGAACGCCGGGCATAATAGCTTCACAAGCGCGGATACCTGTAAGGTTGTGGGGGTTATGCAAGGGACCGAGCTCGCAGCATTCTTCGATAGCCGCGATAACGTCGGGATTTACGATAACGGAGCCGCTGAACTTTTCGCCGCCGTGGAGAACTCTGTGGCCAACAGCCTTGATTTCGTCCATAGAATTGATAACGCCGTGTTCGGGGTCTGTAAGAGCCTTTACTATGATCTGAATAGCTTCGCCGTGGTTAGCCATCTGAACGTCGAATTTGTAGTCATCCTTGCCGGGAACCTTGTGCTTGAAGTTGCCGCCTGCGATACCGATTCTGTCGCACATACCTTTTGCTAAAACTGTTTCGTTGGACATATCGATAAGCTGATACTTGATCGAGGAACTGCCCGCATTGATTACGAGTACTTTCATTAATGTCACTTTCCTTTATTCTAAATTATATTTTACACTTAATTATATCATTATACTGCGGAAAAATCAACGAATTCCGCCGTTTTTCGATAAAATTTCAATTTTCAACCCATTAACTCATCGCTTATTTTGGCGTAGTCAAAAATCGAAAGGGCTTCGCCTCTTACGGTTTCGGAAAATCCGCAATTTTTAATTATCTCCGTCGCTTCCGCTTTCGTTATTTTAAACTCGTT
>JAFSHW010000018.1 GCA_017440085.1 Clostridia bacterium | reverse complement strand
CTCAAAATGCGACATCGACGAATCCATACTTGTGGGCAAAGAAGCCGTTGCCCTTGCAACCAAAGGCGAAAGCGGAATAATTCCCGTTTTCAAAAGAGAGAACAGCGACGAATATAAAGTCAGAATAGTCCCCGTTCCCGTCGAAGCGGTTGCAAACAAGATCCGCAAAGTCGATACAAAATACATCAATGAGCGTTCAAATAATGTCTCCGACGACTTTTTGAAATTCCTCGCTCCACTCATCGAGGGCGAAATCGAAATTCCAAAAGTCCACGGAGTACCAAAGCATTTTGTAATTAAATAGAATTTTTACTGCATAAATGCGGGGGAAGAACCTTTTAAAAACAAGGTTCTTCCCCCGCACCCCTATCTCCAAAACTCGTAATTTATGATTACGATTTCTCCACCGGCATCCAAATCTCAATATACCTATTTCGATTCTCGTCAATGGGAGTCTGACGGTAGTACGCAATTTCAGGCGCAGCCGCAAATTTATACCCGGAACTCGGCAGCCACTCCGTCACGATTCTCTGCCTTATGTCAAGATATTCCCCCGTCGGACGTCTCTGAGGCTTCGTTCTGAAGACCGCATAAGTCGCCGCAGGCACGGTAAAATGTTCCAACTCAAAAAGTTCCATCAGCCCATCAATACCCGTTTCTTTAGGATTTTCAATGGTTTCCCTGTCAAACTCATCAAGCGCCGCCGCAATGTAAAAATCGTACCCATCATCATCAACATTGTCAACAACGCAGTACCAGCCGTTGCGCTCCTTAGAAGCACCGAAAAGCAGCCATTGCCCGGCTCTCGTAGTCATGAACATCTCACCCTCTTGTTCCGAACGCTCCTCGCCAAAAGGCACGCCTGTAAATCTTCTTTTGTATCCGGTCAAAATAATTTCCGGCTTGTTTTCGATTCTGTAATCCATAGTGTTACCGCCTTCCAAAGTAATTTTAATGTTCAGTCGGACAAAAGAACGGAGCTTAGCCCCCGGTTCGCGCGCCGCCGACGGCAAAATACCGTGGAATTTCAAAAAGGCTCTGGCGAAGCTGTCAGGATTTTCATAACCGTATTTCAACGCCACGTCAATCACCTTGAGTTCTCCCTTGCTAAGGTCTGCTCCCGCCAAAGTTAAACGTCGGTTTCGTATATATTCACCTAAAGTGTAACCGCTTAGCAGACTGAAAACTCTTTGAAAGTGGAATTCCGAAGAAAAACTGCGTTTTGCAATTTCTCCATAGTCCAGCTCTTCCGTCAAATTTTCCTCAATGTAATCTATTGCCTTTTGTATTCCCGAAATCCAATCCATTTCCTTTCCCTCCTTGCAGTAATATTATAGCACAAAATCAAACACTTTTCCCGACTTCTACTGCTGACAAGTGTATCTCCAATATAGAATTCCACCCCCGAAGCATTGAAAATGCTTCACTAAAGTTTTTTTTGGAAAGGGTTCGGGAAAACCTATTTTTTCAAAAAATGGTTTTCCCGCCAAAAAATATCATGTTTACAACTCTATCCATTAGTCAGATCGCCATTGCCGCTGACGGGGATCACATCGCCGAGATACGTGGGCTTCGGCTGAAAAATGCAGTAAACGAAATCCTTTACGATCGCAAGACATTCTCTGATCTCACGGGAAAAACTACCCCTATAGCTTTCCAGGTCGGAAGCCACCCCGTACGCATCAATGCCCATACTCAAAGCATTGTAAATCGAGCGGTAAAGATGATATTTCTGCGTAACGATAACCGTTTTTTCGACCTCAAAGATCGCCGCCGCACGGTACATACTTTCATAAGTAGAAAATCCTGCGTGATCCATAAACACGTCCTCAGACGCAACTCCACGCTCCATAGCATAGTTTTTCATCGCGTTGACTTCATCGTAATTCACCCTGCCGTGGTCGCCCGACATCAGGAGTTTGGGAGAAGCTCCGATTTCATAAAGCGCAAGCCCCTTATCAAGCCTGTCTGTCAGGACTTTTCCAGGTGTACCGTCAAGCTTTATACCGCTGCCCAAAACAAGAATACAGTCCGCATCAATATCTGCCGCCTCTTCAACAGACAAAATACGCTCCGAAACCGTATTCCGCACATAAATATTTACTCCAAGGCACGTCAGCCCGCCCAAAACAGCAATACACGCACCGATAATTACCACACAAATAATAATTTTTTTCCAATTTCGCTTCATTTCAAACCACCTTTTCTTTTTAATATTACACTAAACTTGTGGGAATTGCCGCACAGCATAGCAACTTTTCTTTTAACTTTAACAATGGATAGGAAACTTATTAAGAGAAAACTTTTTCTTTTCGCGGAAAAAGAAAAAGTTTTCCCTTAAACCCTTTCAAAAAGAAAACCGAACTTAGGGAAATTTTAAATAATGCCCCCAACCCGCTTTTCTTGGGTGAGGGGCTAAGGGAGAGGGGCTTCTTTTCACGCGAAAAATTTATCCTTGAAGCCAACATTGTAAAGCCAAGGTTTTATTATGTATATAAAACCTTCCGCATTCTCCCTCAGTCGGCGTACGCCGCCAGCTCCCTCCCGGAGGGAGCTATAATCGACCTCCCTCCGGGAGGGAGGGGGACCGCGATTAGCGGTGGAAGGAGCCTGCGTAT
>JAFSHW010000003.1 GCA_017440085.1 Clostridia bacterium | reverse complement strand
GCTTTTCATAGTGCTCTCTTTTTCTGAGCTCCTGAATTACGCCTGCTTTTGCGCATTGTCTCTTAAAACGACGGAGTGCATTATCCAAAGATTCATTTTCCTTAAGTTTAATTTCTGACATGTAGTTCCCTCCCTCCATCGCGTCAAAAAGTAATTACTAACTTTAGCAACACCCGTATGGTGCTACCCATATATTATATCACAAGTTCTTCGGTCTTGTCAAGCCCATTTTAAGAAAATTTTAGTGTTAATTTTAAACAAAAAGTAACACTTCTTTTTGTACAACTTGACCATTTTCAAAAATCAGCCCACAAATTCTCTTAAAAGTGAGGTTTCAGGGAAGTATTCTCTTGGGATACAATCAAAGTATTTTAACTCGCGAATAATTTCAGTCGCCTTTTCGTAAAAATCAGATTCGGGCTGAACTTTTTCCAAAAGCTCAATAGCCATTCCCGCGATGAGCCCCGGTTCGTATGCGTGAGTGCTATTGATGTGCAGGTCAGCTTTAGAAGCACAAGGTCTGATAAATTTATCTTCCCCTTCGCAAACTGTTCCCCACATTGCAAAAGTTCCTTCAGGGTCAGTGCCTCTTGACCAGCTATCACGAACAAATCTGCGAACGAAGCGAACGTCACGCTTTGACATAAATAAGTCTCCGTCTTTTGTAAAACCGCTGTGAGGGCTTACGTAAATGCCAAAACGGAAATTTTCGTCAGCGTGGTCCATAATCCTATCGTTAAGAGCGTGAATACCCTCAAAAATAACGATCCCGTCTTCGCCAACGGTAATTTTCTGTGCGTTATCCGTTCTTATTCCCGATTTAAAATCGTATATGGGAAGCCAAACTTCTTCTGAAGTAACAACTTCGCGCATAGCTCGTTCAATGCCCTCTACGTCCAAAGCTTCAACAACTTCAGCGTTACGAACGCCGTCAACTATTGGAAGATTGTCTCTGTTGCAGTAGAAATCGTCCAAAGAAACCACGTGAGCAATTTTTCCTCTGCGAATAAGCTCTTCCTTAATTTTATTGGAAGTGGTAGTTTTACCGGAACCTGAAGGGCCTGAAAGCAGAATAATGGTCTTGTTTTCGGCAATTATTCTATCGCAAGCATTCATAACCTGAGATTTATAAAACTTTTCGCAATTATTTATAAAACCTTGAATATCTTCAGAAATCTGTTTATTGAGAACGTCAACGTCGTAATCTTTATTTACATAACAAAACATATAAAATTCTCCTTTAACGTTAAAAGTTTATTTTGCATCTTCTATATAATTATATGCAAATTTCGTATTGCTGAGCCTTTCGATTTTCGTACCGTCAACTATTTTCGTCATACTGCCCGCGCCGCAACCGTAAATAGTTTGAAGATCGTCCATCATAAGAATATTGTATTTGCAAACCTTACCATTTTTGGCATAACCGATATTTTCGTTATTACCCACAGTATTCTTCTGCCTATACATATAATAAGGCAAATATTTTTTTGAATGAAGGATTTCTGCCCCTAAAGTAAGCATTTTGGTTCCTTCATCAGCCCCTGCGCAGACGAATTTCTTTCCGGAGCCATCCATACCGTAATCCGCAGCACGCTTGATATAAAGAGAGTGAACTGTTATATTATCGGGGGAAAGCTCTGTAATTTTTCTGACACCATCTGCAAATCCTTCGGCATTTTCTCCCGGCAAGCCTGCTATCAGGTCGATATTTACTGAAAGCTCCGTCTTTGATACCATATCATAGACCCTATAAAAATCTTCTACCGTATGCTTTCTGCCCACGATTCTGAGGACCTCGTCGTTGAGAGTTTGTGGGTTTACGCTTACGCGAGTTACACCATTTTTCACAAGAGACTGAATTTTCCCAAATGTTATAGTATCGGGGCGACCTGCCTCAACTGTAAACTCGCACATATGGGAAAGGTCAAAAGCGTTATTGATATGCCCCAAAAGCTCGTCCAACTGTTCGGCTGAAAGCACGGAAGGCGTTCCTCCGCCGATATAAACTGTTTGAAGTTTTTGGCTTGAATTTCGTATGATTTCAGCCTTTTCCGAAAGTTCTTTTTTTAAAACTTCCAAATATTTCGGAATATGCCTATGCTCTTTTTCAGTTGAACCCGAAACGAAGGAGCAATATTTACATCTGCTTGGGCAAAACGGAATTGAGACGTAAAGGCTGACGGTATCGGGCTTGCACATTGCCGCAGTTTCAGCTCTTTCCACGGCAGTTTCTTGGCAAAGGTTAATTTTTTCGGGCAAAACCAAATAGTACTTTTCCAAAATTTCTGAAGCTTTTTCGCCGTACATATCAGTCATTTTCAGCCAAAAGGATACGGGGCGGATTCCCGTAAGGATTCCCCAAGGGGGACGCATTCCGGTTGCTTGAGAAAAAGCTTTAAACATAGCCGTCTTTACAGCAGCTTTTTCTTTATCGTAAAGAATCGGTTGAATTTCGGCTGAAGCAGAAAACATTTTTCCGTCTTCATCGGGAAATTCCGCATAAGCGATATTTCCGTCAAACCAAGTTTTTACAGATCTTCCGTCATCCGTTCCTGCGGCAAATTTAGTATTTGGAAAAAACAACATACACATATTTTCGCAATCAAAACGAAAATCGTGGTTTATTATTTCAAGTTTCATAAGTCAATTCCTGCGTTAAAGGCCTGAACGAAAGGATTTGAAGCCCTTTCCTTACCGATGGTTGAAGAAAAACCGTGACCCGATTCAAGGCGAACCTCATCAGAGAGCTTCATCAAGCGAAGAACGGAATCTTTCATTACTGACGGGTTACTCAACGGGAAATCAGTTCTTCCTATTGAACCGCAGAAAAGAGTATCTCCGCTGAACAGAACTTTTTCAGCTTCGCAATAATAACACACAGAACCGGGAGTATGCCCGGGGGTATGTATAACCTGCAATTTATACGGCCCGAATTCTATAATATCTCCGTCAGAAACTGTTTTATCGCAAACGTATTCCCTTTCTTCAACAGGTACTTGGGCAGGATTTCTGAAATCCTCATTTTCAAAATAAGGAGCCTCTAAACTATGAGCATAAACCTCAGAGCCATATTTTTCCCTAAAATACTGTATTTCATACATATGGTCGGAGTGACCGTGAGTAAGAAGAATAATTTTAGGAACTAGCCCATCCAGAACTTTTTCTATTTTTTCGTGTGAATCGGCAGGGTCGATTATAATAGCTGTGCCGCTTTCCATATCTTCAATAATATAAGTATTAGTGATAAAAGAACCCAATCTTAAACGCTTGTAATCCATAATTCTATCTCTTTTCTTTTACGTTATAGGGAAAAATATATCTTTAAATACAATAACTACCATCAAAGCCAACAGCAAAACCAATCCTGCAAAATTTACGATAGCTTCGAATTTTTGAGGTGCTTTTCTGCGGAAAATAAGCTCATAGAGCAAGAAAACGATTCGTCCGCCGTCAAGTGCCGGGAGCGGGAGCAAATTCATAACCGCAAGATTTAATGAAATTAACGCCGTCATAGAAAGAACTGCGCTGAAACCAAGCTGAGCAGTTTCATACAAAGCATCAGAAATTCCAACAGGACCCGAAACGTATTTAATAGACATTTCCCCCGTTATAAGCTGAGCCAAGGTTTTATACATCATCGTAATGTAAGAACCCGTGCGGTAAACAGTTTCTTTAAGAACCGACCCCACAGTTTTTTCTTGCCCGTAAACCTTAAAGTCAAGAAGGAAGCCGTTTAATCCCTCTGCATACTCCGTTACGGGGAAAGCAACGTCTTTTATCAAAATCTCCTCACCGCCACGAAGAACGGTAACGTCAATAGTTTTTTTATTATAATTAAGCGAAAAAATGGTGGTTATATCCGTGTAGACGTTAACGTCACTACCATCGATTTCGGTAATAATATCTCCTACCATAAGACCCGAATCGTCTGAAATGGCGTCTTCGTCAAACTGTGCTATTTGCAAAGTAGGCAACGCTGGTGACTGCAAAACCAAAATAAAAGTAATCACTACACCCACAACAAGGTTCATAAATGCGCCTGCAAAAACTATCAGGAGGCGAGCACCTAAGCTTTTTTTGTTGAAGGCGTTGGGGTCATCACTGCTTTCATCCTCCCCTTCCATAGCAACGTATCCACCTATGGGAAAAAGGCGAAGGGCGTAAAGAGTTTCTCCAATCTGCTTCTTTAAAATTGCAGGCCCCATACCCAACGCAAACTCGTTAACCTTCGTTTTGGTTAATTTTGCGCAGATAAAATGACCGAACTCGTGTATAAAAATTAAAAATCCAAGAACTAAAACTGTATAGAGGATTTGTAAAAGAATATCTATCATTGGCTGTTTCCTTTATAATTATATGTATTTTTCCACCGCAAGGCGGGTTTTTGAATCCGCTTCAAGAATTTCTTCCAAAGAAGGATTCTGAATTACAGGAATTTCATTAAGTGCTCGGCAAACAAACTCTGTAATTTTAGGATATGAGATTTCACCTGCCAAAAACCTTGCAACAGCCACCTCGTTTGAAGCGTTTAAAACAGAAGTAGCAGTGCCGCCTGTTTTCTTTGCCTGACGGCATATTATAGGACCGGGGAAAGTTTTGTAATCAGGCTCAAAAAACGTAAGCTTTCCGATTTTGGCAAAATCAAGCTTTTCTATCTGCCTACGGCCTCTGTTGGGGTAAGTTAATGCGTACTGAATTGCAAGCCTCATATCGGGAACTGAAAGCTGAGCGAGAACTGCTCCGTCTACTGTTTCAATCATTGAATGGACTATGCTTTCGCGGTGAATTACCACGTCAACTTTTTCTTCTGGAACTCCGAAAAGATACATAGCTTCAATAATTTCAAAGCCTTTATTCATCATAGTAGCGCAATCTATTGTAATTTTTGACCCCATTTTCCAATTTGGGTGTTTAAGGGCTGACGCCGCAGTGACGGTTTTCAATTCTTCTGAAGTCATTCCCCAAAATGCTCCGCCTGAAGCTGTCAGAATTATTTTTGACAGCTTTTCCCCCAATATTCTAGGAGAAAGGTCTTCCGACGTTGGATTTATACCGTTAAGGCACTGGAAAACAGCAGAATGTTCGCTATCAACCGTTAAAATTACAGCGCCATTTTCCTCTGCGGCTTTCATAATAATATCGCCGCCAACCACTAAGCTTTCCTTGTTTGCAAGAGCAACGGTCTTACCTCGCACAACGCAGTGCAAAGTAGGAAGCATTCCTGCCACGCCTACGATTCCGTTTACGGCTATATCAAAATCTGCGTTATCTATGGCTTCGAGAATACCGTCAGAACCGCTGAAAATTATAGTTTTGGTATCAAAAACACGAAGCCGAAGCTCAGCTGCGGCAGCAACGTCTGCCACCGCAACGAAACTCGGCGAAAATTCTCTTATTTGTTTTTCAAGCAAATCAATGCTTTTGGAAGCGGTAAGAAGGGTTACCTCATAGCCCATTTCCTTTGCGCAAGCTAAAGTTTGAGTTCCGATTGAGCCTGTGGACCCTAAAACCGCAATCTTTTTCTTATTATAAATCAACTTAATACTCCAATAAAATCAAAGTTTTTCAACGAAAACAGCTCCCATTGTCATTGCTATATACATAAGAGGAGCAACGAAAAGCACGGAGTCGAATCTATCCATAATGCCGCCGTGACCCGGGATAAGCTTTCCGAAATCTTTCACCCCAAAATTCCTCTTAATAAGTGATGCAACAAGATCTCCGAACATTGCGCAAACGGCACCGATTAAAACGTAAATAATCAAATAAAAATAATTAACTGTAATGGTGGTAACAAAGGTATCCACGCAATATGCGAAAACTACGCAAGCACCAACAGAAATCAACACAGTACCAACTGCGCCTTCCACAGTTTTCTTGGGGCTGATGTTGGGTGTAAGCTTGTGTCTGCCGAAAAGTCTTCCGAAAATATAACCACCTGCGTCAGACGCCCAAGCACACAAAATAACCAAAACGATATTCCACCTATCGCCTGTAAGGCGGTGCGCAAAAATCATAGTTGTAAAGAAGCAAGGAATAATAACTGACATTAAAAATACCAAGCTCAAATGCTCAAGACTATAAGTTTTATACGAGCACATCAAGGTTATAAACAAAACAACCGCGTATAAGAAAATCATTACGAAAAGAGCGTTGCCCAATTCAAAATGAACACCGATAGTACTCAATAAGCGAGATATTTCGGAAATAAACGGTATGATAAAGGCAAATAGCATACTGATAGACGTAAGTGCCTTACTTTCCACATATTTCGTTACGATGAGAACCTCATACAAAGCAGCCGCACTGAGGAAGGCCACAAACAAATTCAAAACCAATGGAACGTGGCAAAAAAATATCAGAACAGCCATAGCAGCCATAAGTATTACTGATGAAAACAATCTGCTTTTCATAAGAACGTCCTTTCAATTCAAATGGAATATTTTTATGTATATTAAGGCAACGGTTAATCAGGTTCCGTAAGGCCGCCGAAGCGACGTGTTCTTTTGCCGTAATTTTCAAGAGCTTTATCAAGTTCCTCCGGAGTAAAATCCGGCCAACAAACGGGAGTTACGTAAATTTCCGAATAAGAGGCCTGCCACAAAAGAAAATTTGAAAGGCGGCTTTCCCCTGCCGTTCTGATTATAAGGTCAGGGTCAGCCAAAAGTCCTGTATAAAGCCTTTCGGAAATATCTTTTTCAGTAATAAGTTTATTCGGATTTTCTGAAATAAATTCATTGACAGCGTGGACAATCTCTGCCCTGCCACCATAATTTACCGCAATATTAACGATGAATTCTTCACCATTTTCGGAAGTCTTTTCTTTTATAAATTTAACCTTTCTGCGGAAATCTTCGTTAAAAGCACTCATATCGCCGATAAAACGCACACTTGAGCCTTTATAAGTTTTCAACCCACCGGAATTTATCTCTTTTATAAGCTTATCCATATAGGAAGAAAACATCTGCATCAAATGGTCTACTTCCTGCTTGGGTCGTGACCAATTTTCCGTAGAAAAGGCGTAAAAGGTAACACAACGGATACCGATGTCTCTGCAATGGGAAACAATCTTTTCCAATGCGGAAACTCCGGCATCGTGACCTTGAGTTCTGATTAAATTTCTGGCTTTAGCCCATCTGCCGTTCCCGTCCATAATGAAGCCAATATGGACGGGAATATTTGCAGAATTTAAAATATTATTTTCAGACAAACTTAAATCTCCATGATTTCTTTTTCTTTGTCTTTTGCAAGCTTATCAATATCAGCGCAATATTTATCGGTAGCATCCTGAATATCTTTTTCGCAAGCCTTCAAATCGTCTTCTGTAATTTCAGACTTTTTCTTCTGGTCCTTAAATTTATCAATAGCGTCACGTCTGATGGAACGGATTGCAACTTTAGCTTCTTCTGCAGTTTTTGCAATATCCTTAACGATTTCTCATCTTCTTTCTTCAGTAATGGGTGGGAAAATAAGGCGAAGAGCTCTGCCGTCGTTCTGAGGGTTAATACCGATATTGGAAGCCTGAATAGCTTTTTCCATATTTTTCAGGGTCGTCGCATCGTAAGGCTGAATAACGAGGATTCTGGCTTCCTGAACGGAGATGCTTGCCATCTGGTTAATTGGAGTGGGAACGCCGTAGTAGTCAACTGTTACTCTGTCAAGAATTGAGGGGTTAGCCTTATTAGCTCTGATGTCGTTAAAATTACGTTTGAGAGCTTCAATGGATTTATCAAATTTTGCTTCGATTTCTTTGTACTGAGGTTTCATTGTAGTAATTCCTTTCGTTATTTAAATTTTATGTCAAACTAACATTTTCTTTGTTTCTTTGCAAATAAGAGTTCCGATATTATCGCCTCTTACTGCGTTTACGATATTATCGCCGTTGCCCAATTCGAAAAGCTGCGCAGGAAGGCTGTTATCTTTAAGAAGAGCTGCCGCAGTAGTATCAATAACGGAAAGCTCTTTGCTGAGAATATCCAAATAACTGATTTTTTCGTATTTGAAATTTTCTTTGCCTTCAGGGAGAGGTTTATTGGGATCGTATTCGTATACGAAGTCAATGCTCTTAGCAAGAAGAAGAACGTCTGCCGCAATTTCAACTGCTCTGAGAGCTGCCGCAGTATCCGTTGTAAAGAAGGGGTTACCTGTACCGCAACCGAAAATTACGATTTTGTTATTTTCAAGGTGAGCCACTGCCTTATCTCTGATATAAGGCTCTGCAAACTGTTGCATATCAATAGCCGCGAGAACTCTACAGTCAATATCAATTTTCTTAAAAGTATCCTGAAGAGCAAGGCAGTTCATCATTGTGGCAAGCATACCCATATGGTCAGCTCTTGTTCTGTCAAGGTCGTTACCTTTGCCGCCTCTCCAGAAGTTTCCTGCACCGACAACGATTGCAATCTGAACACCGTGATTATGACATTCTTTAATTTTTTCACAAACGGCACGCGCAATATCGAAATCTATACCGGTTTTCTTTTCTCCGGCAAGAGCTTCGCCGCTGATTTTAATTAAAACTCTTTTGTATTTTGACCAATCCATCTGTTTCGACTCCCATTCTTTAGCGTTTTATATCAAATCGTATTTCTCAAAGATTTCCGCAATTTCTTTTTCATCGGAAGAGTCTTTAATCTGTACTTTATCGTAAAGTGACCAATATTCCGTATGAGAAACCATTGAACCGTCAGGTTTGGGTCCTAATTCACCGAGAGTTTCACATTCAAGGAAGTTTGCGCAAGTGTATGTTTCAAAAGAGCAACCGTTATCGGGGTATTGGCTACCGTCATAATGAACGAATTTTTTTACGAACATATTGCCTTTGTTCAAATATGCAACAGCGCCTTTTCTCAAATCCATACCTAATTTAAAAGCTCTTTCCGTGCTGTCTGATTTCAGAGACATAAAGTTATCTCCGAAATGAACTCTGTGGTCACCGAGATTTGTATAGGGCCAAGCCATAAAAGTTCTGTTGGGAAGATATCCTGTATCTTCAGTATTGTAGGGGATCAATTCTACGCCGCCCTTATCAAGAACAGTAAGTGCCCAAATTGCAAAATTCTGAGATTCGCCGCTGCAATTTTCCACGAAATGAGTTATCTTAACGTCAGAACTTTCCTCGGAAAGCATTACGGTAGTCGTAAACTGAAGACCTGTTACGTCTTGAATTTCATTTGAAAAGTAAACCTCGTTTTCGTGCACGTCATAAGAAACGGGGTTGTTATCGGGGTAATAAGTTTCCGTATATTCGGGGCTTACCCAAAGTCTGTGACCTCCGTAAAGATACCACGTAGCATCGTCTCCGAAAACTTCCTTGTGCTCGGGGGAATCGTTTTTAGTAAGTCTGTCAACATCTTCATACAGCATATTTTCTTTGCCACAGAATCCGTAACGAATAATACGTGGGCCAATATCAAGAGTTACCAACAGGTCAACTATACCATTGGAAATTTCGAGACATTTGCCAAAATTTTTGTAGTCTTTTTCTTTATACTTTATCATCAATGAAACCCTCCAACATAATGTGTTATAATTACTCTACCATAAATTATATCATAACAGAAAGGTCTTGTCAAGACAACCTCGCAAACTAACTTGCAAAGATTCAAAAATGTTCCTTTTTCTTCATTATTATAAGTATATATTTTTAATTTAAAATAAAAAATAGGCTATAAATTTTTATATTTCAGACAAAATTCCTTGATTTTAGCTTCACTATATGTTACAATTATTGTGATTATGCAAAGAAAGGAAGAACTGCTTATGATTACTGGAATAGTGGCGGAATATAATCCCTTCCACAGCGGGCACTATTATCAAATCGAAAGGATCAAGGAATCAGGGTCAGACGGTATCGTTGCCGTAATGAGTGGAAATTTCGTTCAAAGATGCGAACCTGCGTTTTTCCGCAAGCACGCAAGGGCTGAAGCTGCCGTTAAAGGCGGAGTTGACCTGGTGATAGAGCTTCCTGTAAGATTCGCAACAGCTTCTGCGGAAAAATTTGCATTTGGAGCAGTTTATCTCCTTGACCTTTGCGGTTGCGAGCAAATAAACTTCGGGAGTGAGTGCGGGGATATATCTTTACTTGAAGCCTGCGCAGACAAACTCATAGAAGCAGATAAAAACGGAGATTTGGCAAAAGCTCTCAGAAGAGAAGAAAGCTTCGCAAGAGCAAGGCAAAAAATCGGAGGAGAAATCCTTTCTGAACCTAATAATATTTTAGGAGTTGAATATATAAAAGCAATAAAAAATCTAGGCTCAAAAATGAAGCTATCAACAATTCAAAGAACCTTTGGATACCACGCCTCCGCCTCTGAATTGAGAAAAAATATTCCGTCGGGGAATTTTGAGGGTTTGCCCGAATCCACGAAAGAAATTATTTTAAGGGAAAAAGAATTTGGGAAGCTCCCTGCGGAAATGAAAAACCTTGAAAAAATTCTTCTTGCTTTCCTGCGAAATGCAAGAGAAGAGGATTTTGAAGGAATTTACGGAATAAATGAAAAAGAAGGCTTCGGAAACAGAATTTTAAACGCAAGAACGGCAAAAAGCCTTGACGAAGCTTTTGATATGATAAAATCGAAAAAATATCCACTTTCCACGGCAAAAAGAGGTCTTTTATCCGCGTATCTCAGAATTCCCAAAGACGATTTATTGCCCGAATATATTAGACCTTTGGCATTCAACGAAAAAGGTCGCGAAATATTAAAAAACATAAGCAAAAAAGTTATGGTGGTCAACAATTTAGCAGAGCTGACAAACGGCCCCTGTGAAATCTTCGCAGAGGAAGAACGCAGAGCCACGGACCTTTTCGGGTTGGCTTTGCCTACAATACAAAAAGGTTTTGCGGAATTTACAGAAAAAAACATACCGTACGTAAAGCAATGAAGCTTTACAGAAAGGAAGCACAAATGAAAATTCTTATACTTTTACCACTTGAAGAATACGCAATAAAGAAAATTGAGGTTTTAGCAAAGGGACGCTGTGAAATAGTCTACAAATCGGTGGAAACCGTTGCGGCAGAAGACGTTTTTGATGCAGATGCAGTTCTGGGGAACCTTCCACCAAAGCTTTTACCCTATGCAAAGAAATTAAAATGGCTTCAAAGCTCTATGGCAGGAACTGACGCTTATTTAGGCGGAGTTCTACCGGAAGGTGTAAAGCTTACAAACGTTACAGGAGCTTTCGGTCTTGCAATTTCCGAGCATATGGTAGCTACGGTATTTACTCTTTACAAAAAACTGCATTTGTACCGCGATAATCAAAATAAATCCCTTTGGCTTGACAGAGGTGAAGTTAAACAAATTGAAGGCTCAACCGTTTTAACCGTAGGATTGGGGGACATCGGCGGCAATTTTGCAAAGAAAATGAAAGCATTGGGTGCTTACACAATTGGAGTAAGAAGAAAAGACACTTCAAAACCCGATTACATTGACCAGCTAATTCTTCAGGACAAATTAGACGAAGTTCTTCCGAAAGCAGATATTGTTGCACTTGCTTTACCTAATACGGCAGAAACAAAAGGACTATTTAACAGAGAACGTATTTATAATATGAAGACGGGGGCAACTCTCATTAACGTAGGCAGAGGTAACGCAGTTGACACGGAAGCACTTTGCGATGCTTTGGAAGATGGAAAGCTTTACGCCGCATCTTTAGACGTGACCGACCCTGAGCCTCTCCCCTGCGACCATAGACTTTGGAAGATTGAAAATGCTTTAATTACCCCTCACATTTCCGGTTTCTTCCATTTAAGAAAGACTTACGAAAATATCGTGGAAATCTTCATTGAAAATCTTTCCCGATTTCTTGACGGAAAAGATCTTGTAAATATTATAGATATGACCACAGGTTACGTGAAAAAATAAGAAACAGATAAAAAAATCACATAAATTTCACACAATTATAGGCACATTTTCAATTTTTCTGCTTGTTTAACTTGATAAAATGTGATATAATATGTCAATGTACAAATCACCATATTTTCGGAAGGATGGTTTAAATGGTTGGTGTTGCAGTAATCGGATACGGTGTTGTTGGTTCCGGAGTTGTTGAACTGTTGGACAAGAACAGCAAATTATTCGAAAAAAAAGCCGGTCAAAGTGTTGAGTGTAAGTATATATTAGATATTAGAGACTTCCCCGGCGATAAATATGAAGATAAACACATCAAAGATTTTAACATAATCGTAAATGACCCCGAAATAAATATCGTGGTCGAAACGGTGGGCGGAGCGACTTTCGCTTACGAATACACTAAAAAAGCGTTAAGAGCAGGAAAGCACGTGGTTTCTTCAAATAAGGAACTTGTTGCAACTTACGGTTCTGAGCTTCTTGCTATCGCTAAAGAAAATAACGTTTGCTATCTTTTTGAAGCTTCAGTTGGCGGCGGTATTCCTATTATCAATCCCCTTTACCACTGCCTTGCAGCTAACGAGATACATAAAATCGTGGGAATTCTCAACGGTACTACAAACTACATTCTCACAAAAATGATTCGCGAAGGACTTTCATTCGAAACAGCTTTGAAGCAGGCTCAACAGCTTGGTTATGCAGAAGCGAATCCTTCAGCCGACGTTGAAGGCCACGACACTTGCAGAAAAATCTGCATTCTGGCGGCTTTAGCTTTCGGAAAGCACGTTTACCCACAAAACGTAAAAACAGTCGGCATTACAAGCGTCACTCTCGAAGACATTGCAAAGGCTGAAAGCTTGGGAAGAGTTATTAAACTTCTCGGCTCAGCTGAAAAGAAAGAGGACGGAACTGTTGAAATTTTCGTTGCTCCTTGCGCAATTCCCAAGGACCACCCCCTTGCAAATATCGAAGACGTATTCAACGGTATTACAGTTACGGGGGACGCAGTTGGTGACTGCACGTTCTACGGCAGAGGCGCAGGTAAATTCCCAACAGCAAGTGCGGTTGGTGCAGACATAGTTGATTGCATTAAAGGAACCGAAAAGAGCAATATTATGTGGGTTGATTCCGATAATTCGGAATTCGTAAGAAGCTTCGATAAATTGAAGCTTGAATATCTTGATAAGGAAATTGTACTTTTGGACTAAGCTTTTGCTGAAACAAAAGATTTTGAGGAGAGGTTTATTTGGGACTTATAGTTCAAAAATTCGGTGGTTCCTCAGTTGCCGATGCGGATAAAATCCGCAGAGTCGCAGGAATCATTACGAAAACTTACGACGCAGGAAATGACGTTATCGTAGTCGTTTCCGCACAGGGCGATACAACGGACGATCTCATTGACAAAGCTCACGAGATAAGCAAAAATCCGTCCCGCCGCGAAATGGATATGCTTCTTACAACGGGCGAACAGATTTCCTGTTCCCTTCTTGCAATGGCTATTCAGGAAATGGGTTACCCCGCAATATCACTTACTGCTTGGCAGTACGGACTCACGTCTGACAGCAACTATTCAAACGCAAGAATCAAGTCTATCAATGATGAAAGACTCAGCAAAGAGCTTGATTCACACAAAATCATTATCTGCGCAGGCTTCCAGGGCATCAATAAATACGATGATATTACAACCTTGGGCAGAGGCGGCTCAGATACTACTGCAGTAGCAATTGCCGCTGCATTAAAAGCAGATCTCTGCCAGATTTATACGGACGTTGACGGTGTTTACACTGCAGACCCCCGTAAAGTTAAAAACGCTAAGAAACTCGAAGAAATCACATACGATGAAATGCTGGAACTTGCAACTCTCGGCGCGCAGGTGCTTTGCAACCGATCTGTAGAGCTTGCGAAAAAATACGGCGTTAAGCTTGAAGTTTGCTCAAGCTACGAACAAAAACCCGGCACAAAGGTTAAGGAGGAAGTAAAAACATTGGAAAAGATGCTTATAACAGGTGTCGCTAAAGATAACGACATCTCCAGAATTTCAGTTCTCGGTCTTAAAGACGTACCCGGTGAAGCTTTCAAGCTCTTCACACTTCTCGGTCAGAATAAAGTAAACGTTGATATTATTCTTCAGTCCATCGGTCGTGACGGAACCAAGGATATTTCATTCACAGTATCAAAAGCACAAATGAGAAACACCGTTGACCTACTCCGTGAAAAATATCCTGAAAATAAGGTTATTCACGAAGAAAACATCACTAAAGTTTCCATCGTTGGCGCAGGCATGCAGTCCAACGCAGGCGTTGCTGCAAAACTTTTTGAAGCACTCTACAACGTTGGCGTAAATATTCAGATGATAAGTACTTCCGAAATCAAAATCAGCGTACTTATCGACAGTAAGGACGAAGCCGCTGCAGTTGAATCAATTCACGACGCATTCTTGGCTTAATGTAATTAAATTGGGAAGATATTTATACGGGGAAAACCATTTTTTGTAAAAATAGGTTTTCCCCGTACCCCTTTCAAAAAGAACTTTTACCGAGCAAAGCTCAAATAAGAGTTAGGACCACCAAAGCTACCGCAACATAAAAAACGAATAATTCCCGCAAATGAGTTTTCAGGAAGAGGGTACGGGAGAACCCCATTGTTCCTAAAAGGGGATTCTCCCGTAAAAAGCAATCCAGAAACCTCTCAGAATTAAAAATCTCATAAAATGTTACTATTTTCCTATTGCTTTTTTTTAAGAAACATTGTATAATAATTAGGTAGAATAATTTGAAGGAGAGATTATAATGCTCACATCAAAAATTAACGGTCTTCTTATGTTAGCGGCAGATGCGGCTAACGCTGCGGCAGACGCAGGTAACGACCTTCAGGACGTAAGCCCTTACGCTTCACTCGTTTCAGCGCTTACAACATTCATTCCTTTGGTTCTTATTGTCGTTTTCTTCTATTTCTTCCTTATAAGACCTCAGAAGAAACAGGAAAAAGAAAAGCAGAAGATGCTTAACAGCATTGAAATAGGTGATACTGTTACAACAATCGGTGGTATTACAGGTATCGTTCGTCAGATTAAAGATGATGAAATATATATCATCGAAACGGGCGCTGATAAGAACAGAATTTCTATTAGAAAATGGGCTATTCAGTCTAAGGATACGATTTCCGAATAAACAGCTCCCAAAGGTTCTATTGAAGAAGAGTCCTCATATAATTTACTAAAAGAATTTTTGAAGGATGGAACTCAATGGAACGTGAATACTCAGAAAAGAATGGCATTGGCAAGAAATTATTGCAATTTTGCATAGGAGCGGCGGCAGGAATAATTACTGCGGCACTCACGGCTTTGATACTCAGCTTCGTGATGACTCTGAATTTTATACCCGATTGGATGACAAGCATTGCGGCTTTGGTTACGCAATTATTTGCGGCATTTGCCTGCGGATTTGTATCGGTTAGGTTAATAGGTTCCGGTGGTCTTCTCTACGGAGCTATATCGGGCTTAGTCCTTTTTGCGGCGCAGACAATATTTAGTCTGATTTTTTCAAGCCCTTGCTTACTTTTAAATTTCATTATCGCATTACTTATTGACACGGCAGTTTCGGCTATCGGCGGAGTAATTGCGGTAAACACAGGAAAATAAGCGATAAATTCAAAGTTAAAGGAGATAGAACTATATGAAACTCGTAAAAACACTTTCCAAAGCAACACTTAAAAAGAGCGCTTGCAAAGGCGGCTGCGGCGAATGCCAGACATCCTGCCAGAGTGCTTGCAAAACATCTTGCACAGTAGCAAATCAGAAATGTGAAAACGAAAAACAGAAATAAGTTCTTGTTTTTCAAAGAAAAAAGACATTGAAGGGGGAACTTACAGTTTCCCCTTTGAGCGTAATAAAAAGGAAAAATCAATGGTACATATATTTAAACAGTTAGGCTACAACATAGCTATGGATATTGAAAGCGGTGCAATTCATATTCTTGAAGATGCGGCAGCAGAAGTTCTCAAGTTGCTGACACCTCCAATGGTTGAAAATTGCCCCGAAGACGTAATTTCACAGTTAAAGGACAAGTTTTCCGAAAAGGAAATTACAGACGCTTATTCAGAGCTTTATGAATTATACAAAGAGGGAATGCTCTTCACAGAAAGAGATTATGAAATCAACATACCTCAAGAATACCCCATTAAAGCGCTTTGCTTACATATTGCCCACGACTGCAACCTGAGATGTAAATACTGCTTTGCTGAGGGCGGAGACTACGCAAAGGGCAGAAAAATTATGCCTTTTGAAGTTGCTAAGGCGGCAATCGACTTCGTTATCGAAAAGTCCGGAACAAGAAGAAATATCGAAATAGACTTCTTTGGGGGCGAACCCCTTATGGGTTACGATACCGTAAAGAAAACGGTTGAGTATGCACGCTCAATAGAAAAAGAACACCATAAAAACTTCAGATTCACTCTTACAACCAACGGATTGCTGATGTCTGAGGAAGTTATGGACTATCTTAATAAGGAAATGTCCAACGTAGTTCTTTCTCTGGACGGCAGAAAAGAAGTCAACGATGCTGTTCGAGTTGGAATTAATAACACGGGTTCTTACGATAGAATCGTACCAAAATTCCAAGAATTCGTTAAACGCAGAGGCGGTCAAAATTACTACATCAGAGGTACTTTCACTTCAGCAAACCTCGATTTTGCAGAAGACGTTAAGCATATGAAGGAGCTTGGTTTCAAGCAGACTTCCGTTGAACCTGTTGTTCTTGACCCCTCAAGCCCTTTTGCTATCAGAGAAGAGCATCTTCCCGCAGCATTTGCAGAATACGATAAATTGACAGAAGTTATGGCTGAATACAAGAAAAACGGTGATTTTTTCAACTTTTTCCACTTTATGGTTGACCTTGACCAAGGTCCCTGCGTAATAAAAAGGGTTAAAGGTTGCGGTTGCGGCGGCGAATACGTGGCAGTAACTCCCGACGGTGACGTTTTCCCCTGCCACAGATTTGCAGGAATGGAAGACTTTAAATTGGGAACCGTTTTCGGTGGAGAGCTGAAGCAGGATATTATTGATAAATTCGGCGAATCAACCGTTTTGAAGAAAAAAGACTGCGAAGAATGCTGGGCAAAATATTTCTGCTCCGGAGGTTGCCCTGCAAATAACTACAACGCTAACGGCGATATTCTCAAACCTCATAAAATTTCTTGTGAGCTTGAGCGCAAACGTCTTGAATGTGCAATCGCATTAAAGGCTTTTGAAGCTGACCTTCAGGAGAACGACTAATGAAAATCGGTATTTCCAGCGGTTGCTGGTATCCGGACCTTACGGAAGATTCTGCAGAAAAAATTCACAAAGCAGGCTATAACGCCGCTGAAATATTTATTTGCGACGAATCTGAAAATGATCCATCATACCTTACCGCTTTGAAAAACCGCTTTGATAAACTTGGCATAAAAATAGTTTCCGTTCACCCCTACACATCTTTTGCGGAGCAGTTTCTTCTTTTTTCCGAATACGAAAGAAGAAGAGAGAATACTTTCAGATATTACAGAAAGTACCACACCGCTTGCAAGATTCTCGGAGCTGAAGTTATAAATTTCCACGGGGCTACAAAGCCTATAGAAGCTGAAAAATATGCAGAAATATACGCTCAGCTTTACAACGAAGCAAAGGATGAGGGCTTGACATTCTGCCAGGAAAACGTGAGAAAATTCACCTGCGGAAAAGCTTCCTATATTTCTGAATTGAAAGGAATTTTAGGCGAAAATATAGCCTTCACCTTAGACGTGAAGCAAGCGCATATGGAAGGCGAAGACCTGAACCGAATGATTGAAGCTATGGGGCAAAGCATTAAACTTGTTCACATTAGCGACCATACGGAAGAAGAGCCTTGCCTTTTGCCGGGATTTGGAAATTTTGATACTGAAAGGTTTTTGAAGCAATTAAAAAGTATTGGTTACGACGGATACATTATGGCTGAGATTTACTCAAAAAACTGCAAAAATCAAGCCGACATTGAAAAATCAAGGCTAATTTTACAGGATATAATCAATAAAATTTAGATACGGAGGACCACCACTATGAAATGTCCTTATTGCGGATGTCCCGACAATAAAGTCCTCGACTCACGCTCCGTAGACGACAGAATCAGAAGAAGAAGAGAATGTCTGGGATGCACGAGAAGATTTACCACTTACGAGGAAATCGAACACGCACCACTCATTATAATTAAAAAAGATATGACTCGCGAAGAGTTTGATAGAGACAAACTTCTGACAAGCTTCAGAAGAGCCTGCATAAAAAGAGACGTGCCCTATTCCATTTTGGAAAAAACCGTTTCCGATATTGAGCAGGAGCTTCTCCTTGAAACTGACCACGAAGTTCCTTCACAGCGAATTGGAGAGCTTGCTATGCAGAAATTACTTTTTATAGACGACGTTGCATACATTCGTTTTGCTTCCGTTTATAAAGATTTCAAAGATATTAACGCATTCAGAGCAGTTTTGGAAAGCATTGATAAAACAAAAAATCTGATTTAATAAATAACCACCTTACAGTACCTACACGGAATGGAGTTCACGATGAAAGAGAACGTACACGAGAATCACAGAGAACGAATGAGGGATAGATATATTACCCAAGGCGCAGACGGTCTTGACCCCCACGAGCTTCTTGAAATTATGCTGTACTATTCCATTCCGCGAAGTGACACGAATCCACTTGCGCATAAGCTTATAGATACTTTCGGCTCATTTTCCGGAGTATTGGACGCTGCGCCTGAAGATTTGGCAACTGTTGAAGGCGTGGGGAAAAAGACTGCCGTGCTTCTCAAACTTTTTCTTGACGTGCAAAGAGCATACAAAGAAGACCAGTTAAAAAACATAAAAAGATTCTCTCGTATTGATGAATTCGGAGAATACTTACTACCGAGGTTTATCGGCAGAAGAAACGAAATCGTGGTTCTTATGTGCCTTAACTCTAAAAATGAAATTCTCTGCACAAATATTTTGTTTGAGGGCAGCGTAAATTCAGCACTTTTTGACGTTAAAAAGCTCGTTTCAACAGCAATAAGAGTCAATGCCGCAAGCGTGGTTATCGCTCACAATCATCCTGGAGGCATCGCACTTCCCTCTTCAAAGGATATTGAAACAACGGTTCAGGTTTTGCAATTACTTAACAGTTTGGGAATTATTTTAAGAGACCATATCATATTCGCAAACGACGACTTTGTTTCAATGGCTCAATCCCCTATTTTGGAAAGAGCCTCAAAGGACCTTCACCAAATGTTTTTGGCGCAAAGCCCCGATTTTTTTATAGAAGAAAACCACGATTTTTTTGAAGACGAGCCTTTGGACTGAAAATTGAATAAAAACCTGACAGAAGAGATATTTTAAAGGTATCTCTTCTTTTGGTTTATAAATACAAAACAGTAAATTATTGCAAATTGTGATATTATTTCTAAAAACAGTCTTGACAGAACGTGCAAAATGTGATATAATGAAGATTCAAAGAAACCTTTTCGGAGAAAGAATTATGGCAGAGTTTAAAATACACAGCGATTACAAGCCCTCAGGAGACCAGCCTGAGGCAATAAAAAAAATAACTGAAAGTTTCCGTGAGGGTAACCAACACACCGTGCTTTTGGGCGTTACGGGTAGTGGTAAGACCTTCACAATGGCTAACGTCATCCAAAATTTACAGCGTCCTACCTTAGTTTTGGCGCACAATAAAACTCTTGCGGCACAGCTTTGCAGTGAGTTGAAGGAATTTTTCCCCGAAAATGCAGTTGAGTATTTCGTCAGCTACTACGACTATTATCAGCCCGAAGCGTATTTGCCTCACACAGATACTTACATTGAAAAAGATATGAATATTAACGAGGAAATCGACAGACTCCGTCACTCCGCAACCTATTCCCTTTTTGAAAGGCGCGACGTAATAATCGTCGCCAGCGTTTCCTGCATCTACACGTTGGGCGACCCTATCTCATACAAAAAAATGATCGTTTCCGTTCGTGAAAATCAGCAGCTTGATATGAATGAAGTTGCAAAACAGCTTATTGGAATCAGATATAACAGAAACGACTACGATTTTGCCAGAGGAACTTTCCGCATAAAGGGAGACGTTATGGAAATTTTCCCTGCAGCAAATGAAGACAGGTGCATTCGAATTGAGTTTTTTGACGATATAGTTGAAAGGATCTCTGAAATCAACTCCATCACGGGTGAAGTGATTGCGAGGCTGAAGCACGTTGCAATTTATCCTGCAATGCACTACGTTACCGACCCCGAATATATGGAAAAAGCCATTGCTGAAATAATGGAAGAGCTTGACGAAAGAATTGATTGGTTCACCGCAAATAAAAAGCTCATTGAAGCACAAAGAATCAAAGAACGAACTCTTTACGATATAGAATTTCTCCGTCAAATGGGTTATTGCAAGGGTGTTGAAAACTATTCAAGAGTGCTTTCCGGAAGGGCTCCCGGTTCAACACCTTATACACTTTTGGACTACTTCCCGGAAGACTTTATTACCATTATAGATGAAAGCCACGTTACCGTACCCCAAGTAAGAGGAATGAGTGGCGGCGATAGAGCAAGAAAAACGAACCTGGTGGATTTCGGGTTCCGTCTGCCCTCAGCATACGATAACAGACCGCTGAACTTTGAAGAATTTGAAAGCAAAATGAACCAAGTGCTTTACGTATCCGCAACTCCTGCAAAATACGAAACGGAAAAAGCTGAGGTAGTTGCAGAGCAGATTATTCGCCCCACAGGGCTTCTCGACCCTGAAATTTCCGTAAGACCTACGGAAAATCAGATAGACGACCTCGTTTCTGAAATAAATGCCAGAATTGCAAAAAAAGAACGAGTTATTGTAGTTACACTTACCAAACGTTTGGCAGAATCACTTTCTTCGTATCTTAAAGGGCTGGATATTCGCGTAAGGTATATGCACCACGATATTGACACTCTGGAGAGAATAGAGATTCTCCGCGACCTGCGAATGGGTGAATTTGACGTAATCGTAGGTATAAACCTTTTAAGAGAAGGTCTTGATCTGCCGGAAGTTTCACTTATTGCAATTTTAGATGCAGATAAAGAGGGATTTTTGAGAAACGAAACATCGCTGATTCAGATAATCGGGCGTGCTGCAAGAAACGCAGAGGGTAAGGTTATTATGTACGCAGACAGCGTTACACCCTCAATGGAAAGAGCTATTCAGGAAACAGAACGCAGAAGAGGAATTCAGGAAGCTTACAACAAAGAGCACGGAATAACACCGAAAACGATTATTAAGCAAATAAGCAATCCTTTGGCAATAACAATCTCACCGGAAGAAATCAAAAAGACAGAAAAGCCATCTTCTACGAAGAAAATGACAAAGAGAGAAAAGGAAGACCTTATCGACCGCTTGACTCAAGAAATGAAAAATGCTGCAACGCAGCTTGAATTTGAGTATGCGGCACAGCTTCGCGATGAAATCAACAAGCTAAAAAAAGAACTTGAAAAGAGCAAAAAATAGGGAAAGGTAAAAAAATGAAGAATAACTTATTCATAAAAGGCGCTCGCGCAAACAACTTAAAAAACGTAGACCTTGAAATTCCAAGAGACAAGCTCGTAGTCTTCACCGGTCTTTCAGGTTCGGGCAAAAGCTCGTTAGCTTTCGACACAATTTACGCTGAAGGACAAAGACGCTACGTGGAATCCCTTTCTGCATATGCTCGCCAATTTTTGGGTCAGATGGAAAAGCCCGACGTTGACTATATTGAAGGCCTTTCCCCTGCAATTTCAATCGACCAGAAAACCACTTCGAGAAATCCTCGCTCTACAGTTGGTACAATAACTGAAATACACGACTATTTGCGTCTCCTTTATGCGAGAGTAGGTATCCCCCATTGCCCAATTTGCGGTTTGGAAATAAAGCAACAACCCTTGGATAAAATCGTTGATACTATTTTGAGTTACGAAGAAGGTTCGAGAGTTCAGATTCTTGCCCCCGTTATTCGCGGAAGAAAAGGTGAATATCAGAAGCAGTTTGAAGAATACAGAAAAAGCGGCTTCGTACGTGTCCGTGTAGACGGAATAATTTACGACCTGCAAGAAAAAATACCTTTGGAGAAAAATAAAAAGCACGATATTGAAATCGTGGTTGACCGCCTTTCCATTCGTGAGGGCGTAAGAAAACGTCTTTTTGATTCCTGCGAAACAGCTTCGAGAATTTCAAAAGGTTTGGTGCTCGTTGTTTTTGCAGACGACAGCGGCAGAGAGCAAATGTTTTCTCAGCGTTATTCCTGCCCTGAGCACGATATAGGAATCGAAGAACTCACACCAAGAATGTTTTCATTCAATAACCCTATGGGTGCCTGCAAGACCTGCTCAGGCTTGGGCTACACTATGGCAATAGACAAGGACCTTGTTATACCAAACAAAAAAGTTTCGCTTATGGACGGCGCCGTAAAGGCTACGGGCTTTGGAAATATTGCACAAAACCCCGTATTGATGAAAGTTTTCACTCAAGTTTTGAAGAAATACGGTTTAACGGTTGCCGACCCTATTGAAAAATACTCGGAAGAAGCCCTGAACGATCTCCTCTACGGAAGCGAAATGCACGAGGGTATTATCACCACTCTGGAAAGAAGATATAAGCAGACCTCAAGCAGTGCCGTAAAAACGGAAATGGAAGCGTTGATGTCAAACAACGTGTGCCCCGATTGTAACGGAGCAAGACTGAACCCTATTTCCTTGGCAGTAACAGTGGGCGGAATAAATATTCACGACCTTTCAAATATGGCCATCAGCGATTGCTTGAAATTCATTAACGAGCTTCATCTTTCCCCAAGAGATATGAGTATTGCGGAGCTGATACTTAAAGAAATCAAAGACAGACTTGGATTTTTGGTAAGCGTGGGTTTAGACTACCTTACCCTTGGTCGTTCTGCAGGAACTCTTTCAGGGGGTGAGGCTCAGAGAATAAGACTTGCAACCCAGATAGGCTCCTCACTTATGGGCTGCATCTATATTCTTGACGAACCCAGCATCGGTCTCCACCAAAGAGATAATAACAAACTCCTTGAAACTCTGCGCCATTTGCGCGATTTGGGAAACACCCTTGTAGTTGTTGAGCACGACGAAGACACTATGCTTGCGGCAGACTACCTGGTAGATATTGGCCCCGGTGCAGGAATCCACGGCGGACACATCGTAGCAAAAGGCACGCCCCAAGAAGTTATGAAATGCGAGGACTCCATTACAGGACAATACCTTTCAGGTAAAAAGCAAATCCCAGTCCCCACAAAAATTCGCCAAGGAAACGGAAAATTCATCACAGTCAAAGGGGCAAAAGAAAACAACCTTAAAGGAATTGACGTGAGCTTTCCTCTCGGAGTATTCACCTGCGTAACCGGAGTTTCTGGTTCAGGGAAATCAAGCCTTGTAAATGAAATTCTCTACAAAAATCTGATGGTTCAGATATACAATTCACGCCTCATTCCCGGAAAATGCGATGATATTTTGGGGCTTGAAAACGTGGATAAGATAGTAAACATCGACCAAAGCCCCATCGGGAGAACCCCTCGCTCCAACCCCGCAACCTATACGGGAATGTTCAACGATATAAGAGAAATCTTTGCCCAGACAAACGAAGCCAAAGCGAAGGGCTATACCGCTAGCAGATTTTCCTTTAACGTAAGCGGTGGCAGATGTGAGGCTTGCGGTGGTGACGGTATCGTTAAGATTGAAATGCACTTCCTTCCCGATATTTACGTTCAATGCGACGTTTGCGGTGGAAAGCGCTACAACAGAGAAACCTTGGATATTAAATTCAAAGGCAAAAATATAAACGATATTTTGGAAATGACCGTTGAAGAAGGTATGAAGCTTTTTGAAAATATCCCCAATATTTACAGAAAACTTGAAACCCTTTACGAAGTTGGCTTGGGGTACATTAAAATCGGTCAACCCTCAACTACCCTTTCAGGGGGTGAAGCACAGCGAGTTAAGCTTGCAACAGAGCTTTCAAAGAGAAACACGGGCAACACGGTTTACATTTTGGACGAGCCTACGACGGGTCTTCACACCGCTGACGTTCATAAGCTGATTGAAGTTTTGCAAAAGCTTGTAAACACGGGCAGTACGGTAATCGTTATTGAACACAATCTTGACGTTATCAAGTGCGCTGACCATATAATTGACCTTGGACCCGAGGGCGGATTCCGAGGCGGCACGGTGGTTGCTACCGGCACGCCTAATGAAATTGCAAACAATCCCGCGTCTCATACGGGTAAATTCCTCAAACCAAAGCTTGGGTTGGAATGATTAAAACTAAACGAGATCTTTTGTTCGGAAACTTCTTTTCGTATGAAAAAAGGTTCTCCCACTCCTCTTCAGGGAAAGCAACCATATATTTATTTTCATAAAAACAAGGATTCCACCATAAAACATTCAAATTTAAACCCTTAAATATTGAACTTTTCTGTAATTTATGGCTTTAGGTCTTGCAAAAAACATAATTATCTGATAGAATAGTAAGAGTGAAAAAAACTATACTTGTATCGTACGGAGGTGACAGTTGTGCCCAATATTAAATCCGCTAAAAAGCGTTGCAAAGTAATCAGCGCTAAAACAATGCAGAACAAAATCCAGAAATCTGTACTCAGAACAAATCTTAAGAAGCTCCAGGCTGAAGTTAAAGAAAATCCCGCTGCTCTCAAGACTGCATACAAAGTTCTCGACAAAGCTGTTGCGAAAGGTATTCTCCACAAGAACAATGCTGCTCGTAAAAAGGCTCAGATCGCTGCAATGGCAAAATAATTAAAAAAACAAATCGGAACGTGAATTAAATTCACGTTCTTTTGTTTTATACAAAAAAAAGATTTCTTGCTTAAACGCAAAATCCTTTTTGACATAAAGATTTTACACATATATCGCACAGAAAATACTTGACAAAAACCGTGCGATATGATATAATATATATACAAATTAAGTGCAATATAGGTGCGTTATGAGTACAGTAAACGTTACGATACGTATGGACGAAGAACTGAAAAATCAAGCAGACGAACTTTTTGCAGATTTAGGGTTAAGCTTCACCGCTGCAGTTACAGCTTTTGCAAAGCAAGCAGTAAGGGAACAAAAAATACCCTTTATGCTGACCAGAGACGTGCCAAACCGCGAGGCATTGGAAATTCTCCGAAAAGAACTAGCGGAAAAGCAGGAAAAACTCTTAAACTGATAACTCCTCCTTTAAAATAGATAAAAGCTCTTTACAATCTTTGAGTGAGTGATTGTAAAGAGCTTTTTGTCGTAAAAAAGCGCACGAGAGACTTCACGTGCGCTTAAAACATTTATTATGTATTTTTCATAACAATTGATCCAACGCAGTCACTTACATGCTCACAAGCATCGGAGCAAGCCTCAAAGCGGTCGAAAATCTTATACCAAGAAACTGTTGTGAGAACGTCAGTGGATTTCTTAGTAAGCTGGCGCATTGTTGCAAGGTAAAGTTTATCACATTCTTCTTCCACATCGTTTGATTCAACGATGAGCGCAGCAAGCTTTTTAGACTTTTTGAAGTTTTCAAACTCTGCCATAATCTCACAAAGCAAATCGCAAGCTTTTACCAACTGCTTTGCATAATCAACTGCGGAAGGCTCAATTTCTTTAATATCATATATGTATATTTTCTGAAGAACTTCTTCCATAAGGTCAAGAACGGTATCAAGTTGATGGCTCATCAAGTCCAAATCTTCGCGGTCAACGGGAGTTACGAATGCTTTTGAAAGAGCCTCGTGCATTTCGTGCTTTTTAATATCTGCTCTATGTTCAAACGTATGCATTTCTTCAAGCATCGTTTCAATTTTCTCAGAATCAAAGTTTTCAAGGCATTCAACGAGATAAGTTGCAGCCTTTTTTGCAAGAGCAGTGCACTCTGCAAAGTTTTCATAATAGAATTTATCACCTTTAGCCATTTTACGTATTTCCTTTCAATCAGTTGAAGATAAGTAAGAACAATTTAGTTACTAAGAATGCAAGAAGTCCGCATCCGGGGAAGGTCAGAATCCAAGTCATAACCATTTCTTTTACCACGCCGAAATTTATTGCAGAAACTCTCTTGACTGCTCCAACACCCATAATTGAGGTTGTTTTAACGTGTGTGGTAGAAACGGGAAGGCCGAAAACTGAACAGAATACAAGGGAAATTGCAGAAGCTATATCTGCGGAAAAACCCTGGTATTTTTCAAGCTTTACCATATCCATACCAACGGATTTGATAATTTTCTTGCCTCCGATTGCCGTACCTGCAGCCATAATGAGAGAACAAAGAATCATAAGCCACGTGGGGATTGCAAAGGTAGAAACTCCTGCACCTGAGCCTTGCAACGTGAATACGCAAAGCAAAATAATACCCATAAACTTTTGACCGTCTTGAGCACCGTGCATAAACGCCATTGCTGCTGCGCCTGCGATTTGAGCACCTTTGAAAAACGGTTCTGTTTTTGGTCGGTTCATATTGTAGCAAATCATAGTAACCAGCTTTCCTATAAGCCAAGCCAAGCCAAAGCCCAATACAACGGAAATAACAATGCCAATAAGAACTTTGCTCCATTCGCCCCATACGATTGCATCAAAACCTGTAAGAGCCATAGCACCGCCGGTAAGACCTGCTATCAAGGCGTGGCTTTCACTTGTGGGAATACCGAAAACCCACGCAAGAGTAGCCCAAATAACGATAGCCAGCATTGCTGCGCACAAAACGATAATAATAGTTTCGCCTGAGTTTTCTCCAAAATGAACCATACTTGTAATGGTTACCGCAACCTTGTTACTGATCTGTGTCATTACGAATACGCCCAGGAAGTTGAACACCGCTGCCATCAGTATTGCCGCCTTAGGTGGCATACACCTTGTAACAACACAGGTAGCAATTGCGTTTGGCGCATCAGTCCAACCGTTTACTAAGATAACACCGAGAGTCAGTGAAACCGCAATAAACAACAGAGGATTCGCCGTCATTTGCCCCCAAAATTCTAAAAAATCCATAAACATCGTTCCTTTATATTTATTACAAGCCAAAGAGTTTGCTTTTAACTAAATTAAGTTTCACCACACTAAGCCTTATAACTGTCTTTAAGGCTTACAATCTGATTGTAGCAGTTTTCGTATCTGGTATCCTTGCAGAAGTAACCCGTACGAACGAACTGGAACTTCTCCCCAGCCTCTGCGGAAGCAAGGCATTTTTCAACCTTAGCAGTCACAACGGTCATAGAGTTGGGGTTAAGGTAGTCAGTATAAGTTTTGCCCTCAGGTATATCAAATACGTTAGCAAGGGTAAAAAGTCGGTCATAAAGATGAACTTCAGCGTCGTCCGCGTTGACCTGGGAAAGCCAGTGGATAGTACCCTTAACTTTTCTTCCGTCAACAGGATTTCCGCAGCCTGTTTCAAGGTCACAGGAACAGAGAATTTCGGTGATATTACCGTTTTCGTCTTTGATAACGTCTTCATATTTGATGATATACGCACCCATAAGACGAACCTCGCCGCCGGGTTTAAGTCTGAAGAACTTTGGAGGAGGAACTTCCGCAAAGTCGGATTTATCAATATAAAGATGCTTAGAGAAAGTAACCTTTCTCGTGCCTGCTTCCGGGTTCTGAGGATTATTGGAAACCTCAAATTCCTCTGTTTTATCTTCGGGGTAGTTTATTATGGTAACCTTAATTGGGTCAAGAATTGCAATTCTTCTTTGAGCTGAAGTATTAAGCTCGTCCCTGATGCAATGCTCAAGAAGCTCAATATCTACGATGCTATAAGATTTAGCAACCCCTGCTTTTTTAACGAATTCGATAATTGAAGAAGGTGTATAACCTCTTCTTCTCATACCACAAAGTGTAGGCATACGGGGGTCGTCCCAACCGTCAACTCTACCAGTTTCAACAAGCTCACGAAGGTAGCGTTTGCTCATTACGGTATAAGTAAGGTTCAAGCGTGCGAATTCGTACTGGTGAGGCTTATGCTCGAAACCGATATTATCAACAACCCAGTTATAAAGGGGTCTGTGGTTTTCAAATTCAATTGAACAAAGTGAATGAGTAATGCCCTCAAGCGCGTCCTGAATTGGGTGTGCGTAGTCGTAGAGGGGATAAATGCACCACTTATCGCCCTGACGGTGATGATGTGTGTGAAGGATTCTGTAAATGGCAGGGTCTCTCATATTCATATTGGGAGATGCCATATCAATCTTCGCACGGAGGGTTTTTGTACCGTCTGCAAATTCGCCGTTCTTCATTCTTTCGAAAAGATCAAGGTTTTCTTCAACGGAACGGTTTCTGTAAGGGCTTTCCTTACCGGGTTCCGTGAGAGTACCTCTGTATGCGCGCATTTCCTCTGCGTTAAGGTCACAAACGTAAGCTTTGCCGTCTTTTATAAGTTTTACTGCAAATTCGTAGCATTTTTCAAAGTAGTCGGAGCCGTAGAAAATCTGATTAGGCTCTGCTCCAAGCCAACGAAGGTCTTCTTCGATGGAGCGAACATATTCATCGTCTTCTTTAACGGGGTTTGTATCGTCGTAACGGAGGTTGAATTTTCCGCCGTATTTTTTTGCAGTACCTGCGTTGATCCAAATAGCTTTTGCGCTACCGATATGGAGATAACCGTTGGGTTCGGGCGGAAAACGAGTATGAACGTGTGTTTCCCTGCCGCTTTCAAGGTCGCTGTCGATTATCTCGTGGATAAAATTAGATGTTGTTTCTTCCATTGTTATTCCTCTTTTTATATTCTGTATATTCTTCTTTTATTTTAAAGTTCAGCCGCTGCGGTGGAGATTCTGCCGAGAACTCTTTCTTTGCCGAGTATCTTCATTACGCAGTAGGTGTCAGGTGAAACCTGCTTACCGGTAACAGCAACGCGAAGCATCATTGCAATATCTGCAACGCTGCCCTTGAACGCCGCTGGGTCCTGCTTGTACGCTTTCATATCGGAAGCGTAGCCTTCGCTGTCTGCAAGAGCCTTGAGTCTGTCGAACCAAACATTCTGCTCGTCGTTTTCATCAAAAATATCAACGTATTTTTCCAAAATCTTCTTGGTTTCAGCCTTATCAAGATTTTCGGGGTAATCCTTATTTCCGGTGAAAAGTGCGTCGTAGAAGAAGCCCATATAAGCCTTGACCTCGCTCCAAAGACCGAAATCCTTACGGGGCTTTTTGCCACCTCTGCCGATGCCGAGAATTTCAACTGCGTAAGCCTTATCTGCCTCAAGAAGCTCATAAAATTCGGGGTCATTATCCTTTGCCCAAGCGGTAACGTTTTCGTAAACCTCTTCAGCAGTCATACGGGAAACAACGTCTTTACAAACGTCGTAAAGCTTCTGAATATCGAAAAGCGCACCGGAAACGCTCATTTTCTTAAAGGAGAATTGGAAATCTGTCATAGGAGCTGTGGGGTTTGCACGTCTCCAGTCTTCAAAATTGGAGTTGAGAAGAGTCATAACGTATTCAAGAAGACCATCTTTGGGGTAACCCTCTTTAATATAGAAAGCAAGGTCAGCCTCAGGGTCCTTACGTTTGGAAATCTTTCTCTTGGAACCACCGTCAAGTTTCATAAGAGTAGCTGTATGGCAATATACGGGGCGTTTGAATCCAAGTGCATCAAAGAGCTCAACGTGCCAAGGAAGGGTTGCAACCCATTCCTCGCCTCTCATAACGTGTGTGGTGTGCATAAGGTGGTCGTCAACTGCGTGAGCAAAGTGGTAAGGGGGAGTTCCGTTTGATTTAAGAATTACGAAATCCTGTTCGTTCTGAGGGAACTCAAGCTCGCCTTTAATAGCGTCGGTAACTTTTACTCGTTTGGAAGCATCACCCATAGATTTAAGTCTGATAACGTAGGGCTTGCCCTCTTTGAGAGCCGTTTCAATATCTTCAATGGAAGCATCGCGCCATTTAGCGTATTTGCCGTAGTAGCCGGGGTTGTCTCCTGCTTCTTCCTGCTGCTTGCGGATAGCTTCTATTTCTTCGTCAGTGCAGAAGCAAGGGTATGCTCTGCCGTCCTGAACGAGTTTTTTTGCAAAGGTTTGATATATTTCAGTTCTTTGGCTTTGTCTGTAAGGTCCGTAGTTTCCGTCATCTCCGTCAATTACTGCGCCCTCATCAAATTTAATGCCATATTTGCCGAACATTGTAATAAAAAGTTCTGCAGCTCCTTGAACCTCACGCTTAGAGTCGGTATCTTCAATTCTGAAATAGAATTTACCTCCTGAAAGGTGAGCACTCCTTTCGTTAGCCATTGCCTGATAAAGAGCTCCAATGTGAAGATAACCGGTGGGGCTGGGAGCGATTCTCATTACTCTTGCGCCTTCGGGAAGGTCGCGTGCAGGATATTTCTTTTCCATATCCTCAGGAGTGGTTTTAATATGCGGATACAAAAGCTCCGCCAAGTAGTTGTAATCCAATTTATTCATTCCTTTTATCTATAATTGTCTTTATTGGTGAGTAAAACTTTTTTCACGGAAAAAAATTCTTCCCCGCACCCCTTTTAAAAAACCGATTTGGGGGTTAAAAATATTGATAATTTATTCAATCAAAAATGTTTATTTTGCATCCTGCACTCTTCATTTTGCATCTTTTTCCTGTTCTGTTTTTATACGAACGTATTCTCTGAAAAGTGCCCTTGTTTCTTCTGCGGTGAGTGGTTTTTCAGGTCCGTAACCGTGGGGGCAAGGGAAAAGCTCTGAAGAGCCGTAAATTCTGCAAATAAAACCTCTGCATTGGTAAATGGAACAGCGATTATCCTTCAAATGCGGGCACCAGCTGTCGGGCCAATCCGCCTTAGGCATTCTGGCAAGCTCTTCGGGAGCAAACTGAATTTGATTATCGCAGCACTCCATACAATCCTCTTTGCAAGTAAATGAAGGGATTTTTTCATAAAGCTTCTGAATTTCCGTAAGTTCTTTTTCTCTCACTCCATAACCTCCGCAGTATATTTAAAAATCTTCGTTAAATATGAATTTTATACAATTATACATTTAAATTTTACTATGTATAAAAATCTTTTGTCGTCATTTGTAAAGTTTAAAGACATTACCTCAAATTTTCCCACAGTTATCGACTTTTTTTAAAAGTGGAAAATTTCACCCTTGTTTAAAATTCAGTTTAAACAGTTGAAAAAGTGGCTAAAAATCAGGGTTTTGAACAGTTTGAACAGAGTTTTCCACAAAATTGCATAAATTCGCAGGTAAAACCTGTGGATAACTTTTTATTCATTTTATACATAATTGCAAAAAACCTTGATTTTGGCAGATATTTGCAATACCTATTTTCCACAACCAAAATTGGAAAACTCGAAAAATCCCACAACCAAGCGGTTTTTATTTGTGGAAAAACAAAATGAATTTATGCATAAATTCCCAGAAAAGTAAAGGATAAAAACTTTACCTTTTGTATTTATTTCGTCACCGTTCTGCCGATACCATTGTGCCAATCGGTGATAAGTTTTTCTCTAGCTTCAATGCTCATTTCAGGCTTAAAAAGTCTTTCAGTTTTTCTGAGATTCTTGATTTCTTCTTTTGAACTGAAAATTCCCGCACCCAAACCTGCCATAAAAGCAACGCCTTGAGCAGTAGTTTCAATATTGAGAGGCCTGTTTACGGAAACCTTCAAAAGGTCAGCCTGAAGTTGCATAAGGAAATTACTTCTTGATGCGCCTCCGTCAACGCGAAGCTCCGGAATAGGCATTTTAAGGTCATCAGTCATAGCCTTGAGCACGTCGTAGGACTGAAGTGCTATACTTTCAAGTGCAGCGCGGATAATATGGCAAGGCTTCGTACCTCTGGTAAGGCCTGAAATCGTACCGCGAGCATACATATCCCAATATGGTGCGCCAAGACCTGTAAATGCGGGGACAAAAACTACGCCGTCGCTATCTTTGGTATTTTCGGCTATCATATCTGCTTCCTGAGCAGTTTTAATAAGTCCCATTTCATCTCTGAGCCACTGAAGAACTGCGCCTCCAACGAAAACGCTGCCTTCAAGGGCATATACTACCTCGTCATCGGTCCCCCACGCGATAGTTGTAAGCATACCGTTTTTGGGGAATCTGGGAGTGTCACCGGTATTCATAATAAGGAAGCAGCCCGTGCCATACGTATTTTTCGTATCACCGGGGTCAAAACAGCATTGACCGAACAATGCCGCGTGTTGGTCGCCTGCAATGCCCGTTACAGGCACTTCAGCACCGAAAATTTCTTTTTTCGTTGAACCGAAATTGTGCACGGATGGATACACCTGAGGAAGCAAGCAGCCCGGAATATCAAAAATGCGGAGCAAAGTATCGTCCCAATCAAGGGTATTTATATTAAACAGCATCGTTCTTGCGGCGTTGGTGTAATCGGTAGCGTGAACGCCTGTAAGACACCAAAGAATATAAGTATCAACGGTACCGAAAAGAAGGTCACCACGCTGAGCTTTTTCTCTTGCGCCGGGAACATTATCAAGAAGCCATTTTATTTTGGTAGCGGAAAAATATGCGTCAGTTTTAAGACCCGTTTTTTCAAAAATCATACTTTCGTAGCCGTCTTCTTTAAGCTTATCGCAAATGGGTGCAGTTCTTCTGCATTGCCAAACGATAGCGTTGTAAATGGGTCTGCCTGTAGCTTTTTCCCACATAATCGTAGTCTCACGTTGGTTAGTAATGCCTATGGCAGAAATATCTGAAGGTTGAAGCCCTGCTTTAGCAATAGCTTCTTTAGCCGTTTCAAGCTGTGAGGTAATAATATCATTAGGGTCGTGTTCTACATATCCCGGTTGGGGATAAATCTGTCTGAACTCTTTTTGCGCCATTGCAACGGGTTGGCCGTCACTGTCGAAAACGATACTTCTTGAGCTTGTTGTTCCTTGGTCAAGGGACAAAATGTACTTTGTCATAGAAATCCTTCCTTTCGTGAGATAATAATATTATTTTTTAATTTTGTATTCGTTATTTTTAAGGCGTTTGAGAACTCTTCTCTCGTGAACGCTCTTTTCCCTTCCGTAATGCTTTTTATTATCTTTCGCAGGGCGCTGAACTCCCTTTTTGCGAACGTATTCAAGTCCTACACTTCTGAGCAGAACTTCTTTTTCCTTTTCGGAAAGAGGTCTGTATTCACCGGGAGCAAGATGTCCGATTGAAAGGTCTCCGATAGCAACTCTTTTAAGGAGCATAACTTCAAGGCCAACAGCCTCACACATACGTCTGATTTGGCGGTTTCTACCTTCGGAAATCGTAATATGAAGCGCCGTTTTTACAATTTCAGGAGCGTTTTCATCAAAACCCTCTTTAGTTTCTTTATATTCGTCCACGTTGTTTCCGCGTTCATTTTTCATAGATTGAACGGATACCAACGCAGGCAAGGTCATTCCGTCGTCAAGCTCCACGCCGTTACGAAGCATATTGAGCTTAGTCTCTTCAACGTAACCTCTAACTGTAACTCTGTAAGTTTTATTTACGTGGTAACGGGGGTGCGTAAGTCTCAACGCCAATTCACCGTCGTCAGTCAGCAAAAGAATCCCTTCACTATCTCTGTCAAGTCTTCCTACGGGGTAAACTCGACCTTTTATTCTTTTGATCATTTCGCCAACTACGCTTCTGTCATCCTGAGCCTTCATTGAGGTAATGACACCCCTAGGCTTATAGAACATAAAATACTGCTTTTCGCAGACTTTCAAGTGGAGTCTTTTACCTTCGCAAACGACTCTGTCATTTTCAGGGTCAATATCCATACCGATGGTTGCAGGGGCATTATTAACTATAACCTTACCCTGCTCAACCAAAGCTTCGGCAGCTCGTCTGGAGCAATAACCGCAATCGGCAATAAATTTTTGTATTCTCATAGGTATAAAATTCCTTATAATTGTATTTTCCTTTAATTATATCACAAATTTTTGAAATTAACAATAGGTTATGAAAATAAAAATTTGAACAAAATGTTATTTCTGCCAAAACAACAAAATATTACATTGACAGACCCATATTTTTTTGATATAATCATAAAAAATGACAAAACTTTGGAGGTAATTACTTTATGCAAAAGGTGAGATTGGGTCTTATCGGATTAGGAAATATGGGCACCAGCCACATTAACAACTATTTAGCCGGCAAGAACCCCAAAATAGAAATTACCGCAATTTGCGATATTGACCCAAATAAACTTGAAAACGGTAAAAAACTTTTGGGGAAAGACGTTCATTCATATCTTTCCGCAGATAAGCTTATAGAATCCGGAGACGTTGATGCAGTACTTATCGCAACTCCCCACTACGACCATCCGACTATAGCTATAAAGGCTTTTAACAGCGGGCTTCACGTGCTTTCAGAAAAACCTGCAGGCGTTTACACAAAAGCAGTAAGAGAAGCAAATGAAGTGGCTGGAAAATCGGGGAAAGTTTTCGGAATTATGTATAATCAGAGAACAAGACCTGCTTTTCAAAAGCTGCGAGAAATGATTAAAAACGGCGAACTTGGTGAAATGAAGCGCGCCGTGTGGATAATCACGGACTGGTACAGAACACAAGCATACTATAACTCAGGCGGTTGGAGAGCTACTTGGGGAGGCGAAGGCGGCGGCGTTTTGCTTAACCAGTGCCCCCATAATATCGATTTAATGCAATGGGTTTGCGGCATTCCCAAAAGAGTTCGAGCTTCCGCTTATTACGGAAAATACCACGATATTGAAGTTGAAGACGACGTTACCTCATATTACGAATATGAAAACGGAGCAACGGGACTTTTCATTACTACTACGGGAGAGTTCCCGGGCACCAACAGATTTGAATATACCGGAGATAAAGGTAAGGTCATTATTGAGGGCGATAAAATGACTTACGTTAAGATTGAGCAATCGGTAACGGATTTTACAAAAAATTCTACCGAAGGCTTTGGCAGGATGAAAACTGAGGTTGAAGTTTACGAATTTTCTGAAGGTGGCGCTCACCCTGAAATTATAAACAATTTTGCAGATGCAATTCTCGAAGGAGCTTCCCTGCTTTCACCCGGTTGCGAAGGAATTAACGGCCTTACAATTTCCAACGCAATGCATCTTTCTTCCTGGATTGACGACTGGGTGGAGATTCCCCTTGATGAGGATAAATTCTACGAAATGCTCCAGGAAAAAATTAAAAATTCCACCTACGTTAAAAAAGACGTGGTGGAAACCGTTTCAGACCTTTCAAAAACATTTGGTTAAAACCTAACTGAATAACGCAAAACGGAGGAACCTTCTAACTGAAGATTCCTCCGAATTTTATATATCTAATTAAAATCAGACTCAGATAAGCTGAAGAATAGCCATTTCAGCTGCGTCGCCTCTACGGGGACCCGTTTTGATTATACGAGTGTAACCACCGTTACGGTCTGCATACTTGGGAGCGATTTCGTCGAAGAGTTTCTTCACTACGTCTTCCTTTGTGATATAGCTGAGAGCCTGTCTTTTTGTATGCAAAGTGTTAGCTTTGCCAAGAGTAATCATTTTTTCTGCTACAGAGCGAACTTCTTTTGCTCTTGTAACGGTTGTTTCGATAGAACCGTTTTCAAAGAGGTATGTTACCATACCGCGAAGCATAGCTGTTCTGTGGTCAGATGTTCTGCCGAGTTTACGCATGACAGCAGTCTCCTTCCTAATTTAATTCCTTTTCATCCATAAAAGTCAATCCGTAAGACTGAAGTTTTACGATGACTTCTTCAAGTGATTTTTTACCAAGATTACGAACACGCATCATTTCATCAGGCGACTTATTGATAAGATCGTCTACAGTGTTGATGCCGGCTCTCTTCAAGCAGTTGAAAGAACGAACGGAAAGATCCAATTCTTCGATTGTCATATTGAGAATCTTTTCTCTGCTTTCAGTTTCGTCACCCTTCCAAACTTCGTCTGTAATATCCTGAGGTTCAGCAAGGTCAATAAAGAGAGCAAGATGCTCGCTCATAATTCTTGCAGCCATAGAGATTGCAGAACGGGCGGAAGTAGTTCCGTTTGTCCAAACTTCGAGAACGAGTTTGTCGTAGTCTGTGATATTTCCAACACGAGTGTTCTGTACGCTGTAATTTACTTTCAGCACCGGCGAATGCGATGAATCCATTGCGATAAGACCGATAGGAGCTGCTGCGGGCTTATTTTTATCTGCCGAAACATAGCCGCGGTCTGTACCGATTGTGATTTCCATATAGAGATTTGCGCCTTTGCTGAGAGTTGCAATGTGCATTTCGGGGTTAAGTATTTCAATATCAGAATCAGCTTTGATATCTGCTGCCGTAATCACGCATTCATCCTGAGCTGAGATATACGCAAACTTAGATGAATTGCCGTGAAGGCGAGCTACCAAGCCCTTCATGTTCAAAACGATTTCGGCAACGTCTTCTTTAACGCCCGGTATCGTAGAGAACTCGTGCTGAACGCCATCGATTTTGATGGACGTTACAGCAGCACCCTGGAGGGATGAAAGAAGGATTCTTCTGAGAGAATTTCCCAATGTGATTCCGTAGCCTCTTTCAAGAGGTTCAACGACGAATTTTCCGTATTTACCGTCTTCGGATAACTCTGCTACTTCAATAGTAGGCTTTTCTATTTCTATCATATAACGCACCCTTTCTTTAATAGAATAATGTTTCGTTCTTCATCTATAACGGTTTACTCCCCGCATCGGCGACAAAGCACGAACCCGGTTTGATTATATTATAGACTATTACTTGGAGTACAACTCGACGATATGGTGAACTTCGATGGGGAGATCGATTTCAGCAGAAGTGGGAACTTCAACTACACTACCGGAGTTTGTGTTCTTATCGAGAGAGAGCCACTTGGGAAGGGGCTTCTGTTCGTTTGCTTCAAGAACTGCTTTGATTTTTGTAGAATCAAGGCTCTTTTCTTTGATAGCAATTACATCGCCAACACTTACGAGATAAGAAGGAATATCAACTTTCTTACCGTTTACTGTGAAGTGACCGTGTGTGATAAGCTGTCTTGCTTCAGCTCTGGACATAGCAAAGCCGAGTCTGTAAACAACGTTATCAAGTCTGGTTTCAAGAATGCTGAGCATGTTTTCACCTGTCATGCCGGGTTTCTTGGAAGCCATATCGAAGTAGAGAGCGAACTGCTTTTCGAGAACGCCATAGTATCTCTTAACCTTCTGTTTTTCACGGAACTGTACACCGTAGTTTGTAAGCTTTGTGCGGTTAGCCCAGTGAGGACCGGGGATCTTGGGATCCTGGTTCATAGGGCATTTATCTGAATAGCATTTTTCACCTTTAAGGAAAAGCTTTTCTTTTTCACGTCTGCACATTCTGCAAACGGGACCTGTATATCTTGCCATTTCAATAAACCTCCAT
>JAFSHW010000017.1 GCA_017440085.1 Clostridia bacterium | reverse complement strand
TGGAGATGCTATTGTAGGTGGATACAGCATTACAAACGAACCCGTACAGGTAAAGCGGCTGATTGGAGTATCACCGCAAGAGACCGCTGTTGCGCCAAATCTTTCTGTGAAAGAGAATCTGGAGTTGATCTGTGGCATACACGGTTTTTCAAAAGAACAAACAAAAGAAAAGATACAGGAGCTTGTTGCGCAGTTTTCTTTGGACGATGTTCTTCTAAGAAAAGCCGGTAAATTATCCGGTGGCTGGCAGCGACGTGTCAGCATTGCTATGGCACTAATCGGTGAACCTAAAATTCTGTTTTTGGATGAACCCACTCTTGGTTTGGACGTCCTTGCAAGGCATGACCTTTGGGAAGTGATTCGCTCTTTGAAGGGTAAAATAACGATCATCCTGACGACGCACTATATGGAAGAAGCTGAGGCACTTTCTGACCGCATCGGTATTATGAAAAACGGCAGGCTTCTTGCAGTAGGAACAGTAGAAGAATTGAACGCAGCGGCTGGAACAAACGATTTTGAAACAGCCTTCGTTTCTATTGTAAAGGAGGGTTCGTAATGAGAATGATGACTTTTGCCAAGAGATGTGCCAAAGAGATTTTGAGAGATCCAATCAATCTTGCTTTTGGATTGGGTTTCCCCTTAGTCTTGTTAGTGCTTTTAAGTGCTATTCAAGCAAATATTCCGGTGAACTTGTTTGAGATCAATACACTGACTCCAGGCATTACCGTATTCGGCTTATCGTTTATGACACTTTTTTCAGCAACTCTGATTGCCAAAGACCGGGAAAGCGCATTATTGCAGAGGTTGTACACAACACCCCTTACGGGATTTGACTTTATTATGGGCTATATGCTCCCGATACTGCCTATAGCAATCGGGCAGACCGTAATCTGCTATTTGTTTGCAATTCCCTTGGGCTTGGAGATTAGCGTAAACATTATTTATGCAGTTATCGGCATTATCCCCATGGCAATATTTAATATTGCGCTCGGACTTTTATGTGGCAGTGTTTTGGGTGTAAAGCAGGTTGGCGGAATTTGCGGAGCACTCTTGACTAATCTTTCAGCTTGGTTTTCGGGTGTTTGGTTTGATTTGAATCTTGTGGGTGGAACCTTTAAGAAAATAGCAAATGCACTTCCGTTTGTTCATGCAGTAGAATTAGAAAAAGCATTATTTAGTGGGAATTTTGAGGGCGCAGCTTCACACGTTCTGCCGATTATTTTCTATAGTGCTCTGATAACAGCAGTGGCTGTGTTCTGCTTCCTGAGGCAAATGAAAAAACAGTAAGGACTTGAGACGATGAAATATAAGCTTATTATCGACAAAAACGCAGACGAGGAAATCATAGCAATAGTTCATGCACCCTCCTCTTTGACACGGCAGATAGAAGATTTTGTTTGTAACTATTCCGGTGTGGAGAGTATTATGGGATACAAAGATGATGAGATGCGAAAGCTGGAGTTTTCGGAAATCGAGTGCATTACCATAATTGACAGAAAAGTACTTGCCATTGATACCAAAGGCTGCCACTACCGTATTCAAGTCAGACTTCGAGATTTGGAGGAAGTTTTACCCTCTTATTTTATTCGTATAAACAAATCAACACTTGCCAATGAACACCGTATTCAGCGATTTGATGCGGTTTTCAGCGGAGGTGTGGATGCCGTGTTTTATTGCGGGTATAAGGAATACGTTTCAAGGCGTTGCTTTGCGGAAATCAGAAGGAGGTACGAAGGAATATGAAAAAATTTGTTTTAGAGTTTGTGCGTCGAGGCTTAATTGCATTGGGGTTAGGCCCGATTGTTTTGGCAATAGTATATCTTATTTTGAAGCAGTTTGCCGCCATAGATATTTTAACAGTCAATCAAGTATGTGCAGGCATATTTTCTCTGTCCGCACTTGCTTTTATTGCAGGCGGTATGAATGCCATTTATCAAATCGAGCGCTTGCCCTTAATGGTGGCGATTCTGATTCACGGCAGTGTTTTATATATCAGCTACCTCGGAACCTATCTGCTTAACGATTGGATGGTCTTCGGTGTATTGCCGATCGGGGTTTTTTCAGTAATTTTTGTTGTGGGCTATATAGTGATTTGGGCAATCATATATTCCATAATCAAAAGGAATACGGCAAAGCTTAATAAAATTCTAAAGCAAAACCGGCAAGCGGGTATATAAACCTGCGTTTTGATTTGCATTAACAACGCAACCTATTGGCACCATCTCACAAAAAATTTTGAAAATGAAATAATGCGTATAGCAGAATGCATTGCAATTTTTTAGTCGAAACCTTGAATTTATTTGTAACCCCTTGATTTTCCCAAAGCAATGTGCTATAATATCATCGCTGGCTCGGAGGGTCAAAGGTTCAAAAGAAACTTGGTACCGGATAAGGCTACGGATTGAAATATCCGTTTCTTTATCCGGTATTTTTAGTATATGGGTAGGAGTTTGAGGATTTTTATGAGAATAAAGCTTTCGGACCATTTTTCATACGGAAAATTATTGCGTTTTACCTTCCCCCCAATGGTGATGATGGTTTTTACTTCGCTTTACGGGGTGGTTGACGGCTTTTTCGTTGCTAATTTTGCGGGCAAAACCGCTTTGGCGGCGCTGAATTTCGTGTATCCGCTGTTGAATATTCTTGCTATTTTCGGCTATATGGTTGGCGCAGGCGGTAGCGCTTTGGTTGCAAAAACCTTGGGCGAGGGCGAAAAAGAACGGGCAAATAAGCTTTTTTCTTTGTTTGTCTATCTTTCCACTTTCTTGGGCGCAGTCCTTGCCGCCGTAGGTTTTTTCCTGATTGAACCCTTGCTTTCGCTTTTGGGCGCAGAGGGTGAAATGCTTTCAAACGCAATGCTCTACGGCAGAATCTTGCTTGTATCTTTGCCCTTTTGGAACCTTCAATATTTATTCCAAATTTTCTTTATTACTGCTGAAAAACCAAAGCTTGGGCTTTACGTGACCTTGCTCGCGGGCGTTACCAATATGGTTCTTGACGCAGTGCTTATAGCCGTGTTTAATTGGGGGCTTGCGGGTGCGGCAATTGCCACGGCACTAAGCCAAATCGTGGGCGGTGGTATTCCTCTCGTCTACTTTTTCCGCAAAAACACCAGCCTTCTCCACCTGGGCAGGACCCGTTTTGATAAAAAAGCCACGATTAGAGCCGTTTCCAACGGTTCTTCCGAGTTCGTTTCGGGAATTTCAGGCTCGTTGGTTGGAATCCTTTACAATTCCCAGCTTATGAACTACGCAGGTGAGGACGGCGTTGCGGCGTACGGAATTATGATGTACGTCAGTATGGTTTTTATCGGAATTTTCTTCGGCTACGTAAACGGTTCGTCTCCCATTATCGGCTATAATTACGGTGCGCAGAATCTCCCCGAACTTAAAAGTTTGCTGAAAAAGAGCGTAATTCTGCTCCTTTCCGGCGCAGGAATAATGTTTTCTTTATCTATGCTTTTGGCAGTGCCTCTTTCAACGATTTTCGCAGGCTACGACCCGCAGCTTTACGAAATGACCCTGAGCGGCTTCAGAATTTATTCCGTTTCTTTCCTGTTTACGGGAATTGCAGTTCTTGGTTCGGCGTTTTTCACAGCATTGAATAACGGCTTGATTTCTGCAACGCTTTCGTTTTTGCGAACCATAGTTTTTCAGGTCGTTTTCGTAATTCTTTTCCCCATATTTTGGGGGATTGACGGCGTTTGGTTTTCAATCGTTGCGGCGGAAGCCCTTTCAGCCCTTTGCTCTGCAATTTTCCTCTTAGGAATGAGGAAAAAATACGGTTATGCTTAAAAAATAAGCGGCAATTTCTTGCCGCTTTTACTTTTTACATAGATTCAAGTTCCAAAATTTCGATATGTTTCATCAAAACGTCCGTATATTGGAGAGTATGGCTTTTTGTGACTCCCGTGCTGTTTTCCTCAATCTGAAAAATATGCGGGTAAACGCTTTTTATGGTCACGGCTTCGTTTTTGAGATGAATTTTCGGATTTGTCATTGAAACGTTTATGTGTATATTTGGGTTAGTTTGATGCAATTTTTTGATTTTGCTTTTAATTGAGTCTAAAGACATACCTACCTCCGAAAGCACATTAAATAAAATATTCTGAAACGTCAGCCGTTTCGTTGTACTGTTTTCTTACGTGAATTACGATTGAGCCGTCCTCTTCTTCTGCGGTGTCTGTGATTTGGTATCTTGTCTTTGCTTTTTTGAGAGAGGATTCGTAATGCTCCAATTCCTCGCGGTTAATTTTCAGCGCAAGGTCTTTGCTATAACCCAATTCGGGCTTCTGGGCAAAAACCAATGTCTGAAATATGCACGCTGATTTCACTCGCTTCACTGCGGGAACCTCCTTCCGGTGCAATACGTTACGGCAGAAAATATCAGACCAATAATGCAGAGAGATGTTCGAGCAAAACGGTGGGTGGATACAACGGCTGCCGTCGGAATATCCTGCTGAAAAGCACTCCCGTGGTAGAAATTCTACCTTATAATTATAGCATAAAATCGTGAAAAAATAACGAATGAGAGTTTTGAATTTTTTCCGAAAAATGTTTCAAAACTTAGTTTTTGACAAATGGGATTCGTTATTTCGTTAAAAAAACATCGTTAAAAGCACTTTGATTTTTTCTTTTTTTCTGCTAAAATATTGTGGAATTAAAAATTGCAATCAACGACACATGTGGCACTTCCGTGCGTAAATCTGATTACGGTACGGAGCTTCATATGTGTTTTTTTGCTTGCAAAAATACATAATTAAGGAGTTTTTTTATGCCTCAAAATCAATTTTAAAGAATGGTTTTTGCCTTTATCACAGTGGTAATTACCGTTCACGCCTATGTTTTTTACAGCCTTTACGTCATTCACGGCGGTATGTTTATGGAGCTGACGGGGGAGACTGGAGTTCTCGCCGCAATCAACAAAATGGGTGGAGTCCCCGTTTTCGGAACACCCGTGCCTATTTGGGCGGTAGTTCTCATTGAATTCGTGCTTGCTTACACTTTGGAAAATCTTTTGGGTTCCCCCCTTTCTTTCAAGTTCGCTTGTATGAATTTTGACCCCCGCACAACTCACCCCGTGCTTTTCGAAACCGCAATTATCAGCGCGACGGTGGCAATTATGTGCCCCGTTATGAGCCTTATCGCAGCATTCCTTTATTACAATTACGGCGCAGGCTTCAATATTTTCACTCTTCTTGCAGATTGGCTCAAACTCGTTTGCTTCAATTTCCCCTTCGCATTCTTTACCCAGCTTTTCTTCATTCAGCCCTTTGTGAGAACTGTTTTCAAGGCGCTCTTTGCAAAGAAGCTTAAAAGCCACAATACCAACGAGGAAAAAGAACCCGTTGCCGCGTAATTAAATAAAATCAGATGCAGATTCGGTATGAGTCTGCATCTTTTTTACTTGTAAGATAAATATTTTTTTCAAAACACTTTACATTTTCTGCAATTTATGCTATAATATTTTTGCGACACAGTTTAATATTACTCTGAACGGGCATACTTTTGTTAAAAACGTATGCTTCGGTGTCATATCCTGTTTGGAGTGAACTGTGTCGCAACAGAGAAGCTGCGTTTTTTTGTGCGTGGCTTCGGCTACGCACTTTTTATTTGGAGGTAAAACTATGGTATTGGAACTCAGAAACATAGAAAAAAGCTTCGGCGAAAAAAAGGTTTTAACCGGAGTTTCTTTTAAGGCTGAGGGCGGTAAGGCTTTCGGTCTTTTGGGCAGAAACGGCGCGGGAAAGACCACTTCCATTCGAATTTTGATGGACGTTTTCCCTGCAAACGGCGGCGAGGTTTTAATTGACGGAAACCCCATTGACTACAACAAAATCCAAATCGGATATCTTCCTGAAGAAAGGGGTTTGTATCCCAAAAAGATAATCATAGATCAACTTACGTATTTTGCGGAGTTGAAAGGTATGCGCCGCAAAGAAGCGGTAAAAGCTGTGGATTATTGGCTTGAACGCTTGGGAATGACGGAATACCGAAACAAAAGGCTTGATACTCTTTCCAAGGGCAACCAGCAGAAAATACAGCTCGTAACGGCTCTTGCTCATGACCCCGACATCGTTATTCTTGACGAGCCTTTTTCTGGTCTTGACCCCGTTAACGCAATTCTTCTTAAAGACGTTGTCAAAGAGCAAATCCAAAAAGGGAAAATCGTTCTTTTTTCAAGTCATCAGATGAGTTACATAGAGGAATTCTGCGACAGCATTGCAATCCTCAACGCAGGAAAAGTTGCTCTTCACGGAGATTTGCACGAAATAAAACGCAATTACTTTCGCAATAAACTGGTTGTTCGCACCGTTAATGCCGAAAAAATCAAGGCAGACTTCGGTGATTCCTGCTCTGAAGCTGAAAACGGAGATTTGATTATTCACCTTTCAGACCCTGATAAGAAGAAATCTGCAATGCTTCGCCTTGTGGAAAATTACGATATTGACGAGGTTAAAGTTTTTGAACCGTCACTTAACGATATTTTCGTCGAATACGCAGGCGACGCTGTAAAGGAGGACTAAGCCGTGAAACAGTTCGGAACTATATTTAAATTTGAGTTAAAATATTATTTGAAAAATAAGATATTCGTGGGAATAACTCTTTTTCTGGTGGTGCTGATTGCCGCAGTTATGAGTCTTCCCCGAATTGCCGCAATTTTTGAATCTGAAGAATTGCAAGACCCTGACGAGGAAATTATTTACGATTCAACGGAAGACCTTTCCGTAATGCTTCTCAAAACGGAAAATTCTGAGTATTCTGACGTAATTCTTTCCGCTTTCAGCGGTGAATTTGAGGCGTTTTATAACGTACAACTAACTGACGAATCTCTCCCTGAAATTCAAGAGAAAATTCTTTCCGATGAAGCTGAGTGTGCTTTCGTTCTGATGGGACTTACCTCTTTCAAATATTATATTGAAACCCCATCAATGTACGATATGAACGTGGATTCCGCAATCGTTGCAATGCGGAAAATTTACCAAACCGTTTCCCTTATAGAAAAGGGAGTCAGCATTGAAGAGGCTGAAAATATAATCAACGTGGAAATTTCAAGCGAGATGTACGGCGTTGGGGCTGTTGAAGAAGAGGAAAGTCTGGGCGAATTTGACCTTTTGGGAAATTTCCTTTACACTTACATAATGATTTTCGCTTTGTATATGGTAATTCTTCTTTACGGGCAGATGGTTTCCACCAACGTGGCAACGGAAAAAAGCTCCAGAGCAATGGAAGTTCTCGTAACGAGTGCGAAGCCCACTGCAATGATGTTCGGCAAAGTTTTGGCTTCCTGCTTTGCGGGCTTTATTCAGCTAGCAGCGGTTTTCGGCTCTGCACTTCTTTTTTACGGAATCAACAAATCCTACTGGGGTGAAAATGAAATTATAGAATCTCTCTTTAATATTTCTCCCGTGCTTTTGGTTTATATGCTGGTGTTCTTCGTTTTGGGCTTCTTGATTTACGCATTCCTTTTCGGTGCAATCGGCTCCACCGCCACGAAGCTTGAAGATATTAACACCTCAACCTTGCCCTTGACCTTCCTTTTTATTATTGCTTTCGTTGTGGTAATGACCTCAATGACTTCCGGTAGCGTTGATAATACTTTGATGAAAGTCTGCTCCTTCGTGCCCTTTACTTCACCAATGGCAATGTTTACGCGAATCGCAATGAGTACAGTTCCTTGGTATGAAATCGCAATTTCAATAGCAATTTTGGTTGGCTCCGTTGTTGGAATCGGCGTCCTTTCCGCAAAAATTTACCGTGTGGGCGTTCTTCTCTACGGAACTACTCCCAAGCTCAGCGCTATTCTTAAGGCAGTTTGGAAAGCGTAATGGTTAAAAAAAGAGCCTTTTTTCTGAATTCTCAGTTTGCGAGAGTGACTTTCGGTCTGCGGGCTTGTTTTTCTGCTGACCTTTTGGTAGAATGAGGTTGTAAAAACTTCACAGGAGGATTCATTATGTCAAAAAATACTATGGGGCAATTTATTGCCGCATTAAGAAAAGCAAACGGAATGACTCAGCAGGAGGTGGCTGATCGCCTGAACGTTTCCAATAAAGCGGTGAGCCGTTGGGAGCGCGACGAGTGCGCCCCCGATATTTCCATTATTCCTGCAATCGCTGAAATGTTCTGCGTGACTTGCGACGAGCTTTTGCGTGGTGAGCGAATTTTGGAGCCTCAGCCCGTTGAAAAAAGGGAAGTCAAGGTTGATAAACAGGTGAAAAATATTATCAACAGAACACTTTCCAGGTTCAACACCTTAATTTGGATTTCCCTTGCCGTCTCTGCCGTTGGGCTCGTGTGTATGTTCGGCATTTCATACGGCTTTTACCGCCCCGTTATCGGCTTTTCGGTGATGCTTCTTTTTGAAATTTGCGCTTTTGTCCTTGCCTTATTGGCAATCAACAGAACGAAATACGTGAAAAACGATAACGAGATTTTTGAAATGGCGGAAGACTCCATTGTTGAAAATTTCAACGCAACTTTTGGAAATATGTCCTTTGCCGCATTTTTAGCGGTTTTTGCGGTAATTCTCTTTTCCTTGCCGCTGATTTTGTTTAATACGGATTACGTCAACAGCGTTATATCCTTTGAAAGCTATTTTACTCAATTTTTCTTAGGTTTTCTTCTGATTCTTGGGTTAATTTATTTTAAAATCAGAAAGCCTTTTATTGAGTGGATAACGGAAAGCAAGGAAATCAAGTCAGAAATAAGTCCTTCCGCTAAAAACAGAAGAAAAATGACCATTTTGCAGATTCTTTTTACCCTTGCGGCAGGTCTTATTTTCGTTTTCGCACCGTATTTTGAACCGTACACAGACGGCTTTTCCTTTGCTGATTTATTGGGGATTTTCGGTCTTCTCTGCCTTGGGGCGAATATCGTGGTTGCAATAATTTTCTTTTCCAAAGAACGGGATAGATCCGAAATGACACCCCTTCTTTTAAAGGGTATAAGAAACGTTCTTCTCATTCCTGCACCTATTTATGCGGCAGAGTGCCATTCGGTAGGATTTACCCGCTACGAGGCTATCGGTGGTGCAGTTACGGAAATGCAACGCTTCGATATTTGGGATATGAGATACCTTTGGATTGCATTGGGCTACGCGGTGGCAGTTTTCGTCCTTTTCGGATTGATTGAAGCCTTTTCCAAAAGAAAAAAATCAAAAACTACTTGAATTTTTCCGCGAAATGTATTATAATATGCTTGAAAATAAAATTCCAAGGAGTAGCTTATGTCTCAGAAAGATAAAATGCACAACTGTCAGTTGTATTTACCCAATGATGAGGAAATTATGAAAGAGCAGACGCTCTGCCTTGAAAAGCTTTACGATTTCAACGCCACCCGTCCACTTGAAAGCGAAAAAAGGGAAGCTCTTTTGAAAGAAATGTTTGCGGAAATCGGCGAGGGCTGTTATATTGAGCCCCCCTTTCATTCAAATTGGGGAGGGCGCCACGTTCATTTCGGCAAAGGGGTTTACGCTAATTTCAACTTGACTTTGGTGGACGATACCCACATTTATGTGGGCGATTACACAATGTTCGGTCCAAACGTAGTGGTTGCCACAGCAGGCCACCCAATTTTGCCTGAGCTTCGTCAAAAGGCTTACCAGTATAATATTCCCGTTCACATCGGCAAAAATTGCTGGATAGGCGCAGGCTCCATTATCGTGCCAGGCGTGACTATCGGCGATAACGTGGTCATAGGCGCAGGCAGCGTCGTTACCAAGGATATTCCCGATAACGTTGTAGCCGTGGGCAACCCTTGCAGAGTTCTCCGCCCAATCAGCGACCACGATAAAGAATTTTTCTTCAAAGATAAAAAAATTGACTACGGTAATCTGTGATTGCCGTAGCCTTTTTTTGTTTTTAGTTTAAATTAGGGTCAATTACCGTAATCTTCACGTGAGCTTTTCTGAATCCGCCGTCAGTCGTTGCTGTAACCGTTGTGGTTCCTGCCTTTTTCGGAGTAATGAACCCATCTTCGTTTACGCTTATTACTGACTCGTCTTCAACGGTGAAAATCAAATCCTCGTAAGCGTAATATGAATCGTTTCCTTTGTAGTAAAGTGTTCTAAAGGCTTCGCCCCACGTTCCGTTATCAAATTCAACTCGGAGCCTTATCTGCTTTTCGTGAACGTCATCAAGATATACCGTCACGTCTTCGTCAACAGCGTAAAACGCCGTCAAGATGGGGGAATCGTCGTTCATTATGAAGGATTCACTTCTGACGAAAACCTTGTGCTTTAAAAGCATACCCTTGTATTCGATATTTACAACGGTTTCGCCAACCTTTTTTCCCGTTACGTTGAATCCGTCAATTTCAATGATTTCCTCGTCGTATCCGTAAATTTTTACTTCGGAAAGGTCTGCAATAATATCCTTTTTCGGGTCTTCGTTTTCCAGAATTATATCAACCTTTTGCGTTTCACCCACGCGAATTTCCGTGTAGAAGGGGTCGCTTGTTACGAAAATTCTCTCAACCGCTTCTTCAAGAGGCAAGGGGAGAGCTTCTCTGTATACGTTTTCCTCTTCGATTACGTAGTTTATATCTCCCTCGTAAGTGCTTAATTCAATGCCTTGGAATCTGGTATTCCAAACGCCCCATCCTTCGCCATAGCCGTAACCGATAAACAAATCGTCGTTAATGCTGACGTGACCGTTTGGCTTTTTTGAAATGCCCATATTGTGGCAGTATTGAGAAATTCCCTCTCTCATATCCTGAACCACCGTAAAGTTGATTCCGTCGTCCGATTCCAGAATTCTGACTCCCGAAGTCGCCCCCATTCTTTCAAAGGTTGAAAATGCGAGGAACTTTCCGTATTCTTCAACGTATACCACGTCTGCGGAGTCCTGACCGCCGCCGTTTTTGTAGCAAGTGCCTGCAAATTTCATGGTTTCGGGCCAATTTTCATTCGTTGCGTCTGCCAAAGCAACTCTCGTATAGCTTCCGTGTTGGCAAAGGTAGTCGTAGTATATATACAACGTATCTTCAACTACTACGAAACTTGGTTCACCTGCGCCGAAGAACCTTATATTTTCATCGTAGTAAATTATTGGCATTGGGTTTCCGCCCCAGCCGCTTCCGTTCCAGGGTTCAAAGGGCCCGTCGGGATTTTTTGAGCGAGAGACGTGTACGTTATTTGTGGTTCCTCGGTCGCAAATGGTTGATGTGTAGCCCAAATAGTAGTAGCCGCCGAAGTAAACGACTCCGGGGTCACAGTTTGAAAAAGAATCCATAGAATCAGCCGCAGGCCAATGAACCACTTTTTCCGCAGACCAGGTTTTGCCACCGTCATCGGAGTGCTTGTACGCTATAACGTCCCAAAACAGGGCTTCCGCATTTGAGGCAAACCAGGCGTCAATGCTTCCGTCTTCATTGTAAATAATGGAAGGACCGTATCTGTATCCGAAAATTCCCCCATCATCTAGGGGTGCGAAAATATCATAGCCATCGTTGGTGACTTTTGCTGAAAAGTGAACGTTTGAGTTCTGGTTCTCAACCACTTCAAGCTTTGATGTTTCAATTTCAATGCAACTTCCTAACGCCCTTTTCTCCGTTTCGGAAAAAACTTCGTCTTCGAAGAGTATCATCTGTATTTGATCCTGTTCTCCACAGGCTGTCAGCAAGAGCGCGAATGTTGAAATAAAGGCAATAAAAATCTTTTTCATAAGAAAACCCTCCCATTTAGTAAATTTATTATAGCACAAAAAGTTATCAGTGTCAATAGTTACCCTGTTTTTTTCTTTAGCAAGGTGAAAAAAACGGCTTGGTTAAGGGCTTTTTTGAAAACTAATGTTAAAATAATTCGTAATAATATTGTGGTTATCGCATTTTTGTGGTATAATACGTGAGGTATGACAATGGTGCGACTACGCACGCAACAAAGGACATTCACCCACATCATAAAGCAAAGGAGTTGTTAACGTGAAAAAGGTTATTTGCAGAGTTGAATACGATACAGACGCTTCTGAAATCGTTGCTAAATTCACCAGCGGTGAAGTAGGCGATCCTGCAGGCTACGAGGAAACTCTCTACAAGACAGCCACAGGTAAATTTTTCCTTTACGTAAATGGCGGCGCTGAATCCGTTTATCCCGAAGAGAACATCACAAGAATGTCTCCCGCTAAGGCTGAAGAATGGCGTAAAGAAAAAAATCTTTAATTTTATCGAAAAGGAAATTAAGGAATATACTGCATAAATATTGCCCAAGAGTTTTTCTCTTGGGCAATTTTTCGCTTTAATTTAATTTATTAGGTTCGTTTGCTTTTAATTTTTGCAGTAATTATTTCCGAAAGCTGAGAAAGAATTATTGCCGCAAACATTATCACGCAGCCTGCAATTTCTCTGCCCGTAAGCACTTCGTGGAGAATTACCGCTCCGCATAGCACTCCGAAGACTGATTCGAGGCACATAAGAAGCGATGCCAAAGTTGCTTCCGTGTATTTCTGACCAACTATCTGGAAAGTGTATGCCAAACCGCAGCTCATTACCCCGGAATAAAGCAGGGGAGTTGTGGCGCTGAGAATATTTGTGATATTTGGCGTTTCAAAAATAAACATAAGAATGCAGGAAATCGTTCCCGAAACTGCAAACTGAATGCAGGAAAGCTTGATGCCGTCAACCTGAGGGGCAAATTTTTCAATGCAAAGAATCTGCACTGCGTAGAAAATGGAGCATAAGAATGCTAAAATATCACCTTGGTTTATTCCGCTGCTTGAGCTTGGGTCTATGCACAAAAAATACATTCCCACGCAACCGCCGAGAACGCTGAGCCAGGTTAAGAAGGAAAGCCTTTTCTTTAAAAAAATCCCAAAAATGGGCACGAAAAACATATAAAACGCAGTCACGAAGGCAATTTTACCGGAATCGGTATAGTAAAACGCGAACTGCTGAAGATTTGAAGCGAAGCAGAGAACTACGCCTAAAATTGAGCCGAAAAGCAAGGTCTTTTTATCAAAAATCTTTACGGATTTTCGCTCTCCTGCAGGTAATTTTTTTACTGCAAAAAGTTCTCGAATCAAAATAACGGGCAAAAGCACCGTCGCCCCCATAAGGGTTCTTATTCCGTTGAAAGTGAAGGCTTCCACGGAGTCCATTCCCACACTTTGTGCAACGAAGGATGAGCCCCAGATAAACGCCGTAAGGAGAAGTATTATTACGCCCTTAAATTGAGTTTTTTTCATATATAACGTTACCTTTTCTAAGAATTCCTACCAAATTATAGCAAATAAAAACGTCGAAGTCAATAGAAAAACTTTGAATTATTCCCCTGTTCAAGCACGTTGCTGCGTTAGTGTGTTAAAGTTCTATGACAAATATTCAGAAATACTTGCCTTTTTTGCGGAAATAGTGTATAATATCTTTAAAATTTGCATAATTTTGCAGTATTTGGTATAGAAATATTTATAATAGGAGGATTTTTTTATGAACGGAAATACTGTTCAGATTCTTATTGCTATGGTAATTTATATGGCAGTGGTTATTCTCATCGGTGTTATTTACGCTAAAAAAGCCAATAAAAACTCCGAAAGCTACTTCCTTGGCGGTCGTTCTCTAGGCCCTTGGGTAACGGCTATGAGTGCAGAGGCTTCTGATATGAGTGGTTGGCTTCTTATGGGCTTGCCGGGCGTTGCTTATTGGTGCGGTTTGGCTGACGCTACCTGGACTGCGGTAGGTCTTGCGGTCGGCACTTATATTAACTGGCTCATCGTTTCAAAAAGACTTCGCCGTTACAGCGTGAGGGCAAACAATTCAATTACTTTACCTGAATTTTTCTCCAATAGATTCCGCGAGAAAAACAAGGTCATTATGACCCTTGCGGCATTGTTTATTTTGATTTTTTTCACGGTTTACGCTTCAAGCTGTTTCGTAACCTGCGGCAAGCTTTTTTCGACACTTTTCGGAATGCCTTACGTTGCAATGATGATAATTGGCGCGGTTTTCGTGCTTTTGTATACCTTCCTCGGAGGCTTCCTTGCTGAAAGCGTTTCAGATTTTATGCAGGCAATCGTAATGATTATCGCTTTGGGCGTAATTGTTGTAATCGGAACCGCTAATGCAGGCGGCTTGGGCGCGGTTATTGAAAATGCTGAAAGTATTCCGGGCTTCTTTGAATTTTTCGGAATGGCTACTCCTCAGCTTAACGAGGCGGGTCAGCAGATAGTTGTTGACGGAGTTCCACAGTTCGGCGCTGCGGCAAATTACAGCATTCTTACAGTTTGCTCCGCACTTGCGTGGGGTCTTGGCTACTTCGGTATGCCTCAGGTTCTTCTTCGCTTTATGGCTATCCGCAAAGAAAGCGAGCTTAAACGCTCCAGAAGAATTGCCACAGTTTGGGTTGTAATTTCCCTTTCAGTTGCAGTATTTATCGGTATTGTGGGCAGAGCTCTTTACCCCGTAGAGCATCTTACTTCTCCTGCTGCTGAAAATATTTTCATAACTCTTGCAACAAATTCTCTCCCTGCGATTTTGGCGGGCTTCGTAATGGCAGGTATCCTTGCCGCAACCATCAGCTCCTCAGACTCTTACCTTCTTATTGCCGCTTCTGCCGTGGCTAAAAATATTTTCCAGGGCGTTGTGAAGAAAAAGGCTACGGATAAGCAGGTAATGCTTGTTACTCGAATCACCCTTCTGGTTATTGCAATTATTGCAGTGGTTATCGCTCTTGACGAAAAGAGTGTAATCTTCAAAGTAGTTTCATTTGCTTGGGCAGGCTTTGGCGCAACTTTCGGACCTCTTATGCTCTTCTCCCTTTTCTGGAAGAGAATCAACAGAGCAGGCGCAATCGCAGGTATGGTCAGCGGCGCAGGAATGGTATTCCTTTGGAAATTGGTTATCAGCAAATTAGGTGGCGTGTTCGGAATTTACGAGCTTCTCCCCGCATTCATCTTCTCTTCAATCGTTATCGTCGTGGTTTCACTCCTTACAAAAGCTCCTTCCGATGAAATTCAGGAAGACTTCGAAGCCGTTAAGGCAGGAAACGTCCCCGATGCGGTGGTTGAATAATAAAAATAATTTCAAATACCTCAAGAGTTTAGTTCTTGAGGTATTTTTTAACTAAAATTGAATTTTTTCTTTTATCACAATCTTCTCTGTCGGTGATTTTTCTTCGAGAAGGGCGATGATTTCCTTTAATTTCAAAGAAAAATTCTCCCAAGAATCAGTTTTTCAAAATTGTGATATTGACAAACCTTTTGAAATAGAGTATAATATACTTGGCAGTTTATATTTAAAAGCGGCCGCCGGAAAAACTCGGCGGACGGTGTTCGTATTTACAGAAACTGAGGTGTTATTTTTGGCATTTTCATTTAAGGGTGGAATTCACCCCATATATAATAAAGACCGCACTTACGCAAGCCCTATTGAAGAGCTTCCGGCACCTGAAGAGGTTGTTATTCCTCTCTCGCAGCACATTGGTGCGCCTTGCGCTCCCGTGGTTTCCGTTGGGGAAAAGGTTGGTATCGGTCAGATTATAGGCGATAGTGACGCTAATCTTTCTTGCCCAATTCATTCTTCCGTTTCGGGTACCGTTAAGGCGATTTCTCCCCATTGGCACCCCTCAGGGGTAAAGGTTCAGTCAATCGTAATCGAAAACGATTTTGAAGATACACGAAACGACAGTATTGAGCCTTACGAGGGTGATTTCGACGATTTGACTCCCTCGGAAATTATCTCCTACGCAAGGGATTCCGGCATCGTAGGTATGGGTGGTGCGGCGTTCCCTCTCCACGCAAAACTAAGAACGGCTTTTGATAAAAAAATCGAGGTAATCATCATCAACGGTGCTGAGTGCGAGCCTTTTATTACCGCAGACCACCGCGCAATGGTTGAATACCCCAGAGCAATTATCAACGGCGCAAAGCTCATTATGAAATGCTTGGGCAAAACTGAAGCTGTTATTGCTATTGAGGATAATAAGCCCGATGCAATTGCTTCCATTACGATTATCGCAGAAGACAGCGGCATAAGAGTTTGCCCCGTTAAGACAAAATATCCACAAGGCGGCGAAAAACAGCTTATTAAAGCCATTACCGGCAGAGAAGTCCCCCCTGGAAAACTTCCTATGGATATTGGTTGCGCTGTTTTTAACGTTGATACCTGTGCGTCTCTTTTCAGAGCAGTTTCCAAGGGCAGACCTCTTACAACGAGAGTTTGTACCGTTTCAGGCTCAGCAGTTGCCAACCCGAAAAATTTGCTTGTGCGTGTAGGAACCCCTTACTACGAGCTTTTTGATTATTGCGGTGGCTTCACAGAAGAGCCTTATAAGATAATTTCAGGTGGACCTATGATGGGTTCAGCTCAGCATTCAGTTGAAATTCCCGTTATTAAAAATACTTCCGCATTGCTTGCTTTCTGCGGTGACGAGGAAACTTTCGATGAAAAGCCCACCTGTCTCCATTGCGGAAAATGTATCAGCGTATGCCCAATGCGACTTATGCCTAATTATATTTACATGCACGCAGAAAAAGAAGAGTTCGGTGAATGCAAAAAGTATAACGTTCAGGACTGCATTGAGTGCGGTTGCTGCTCTTACGTTTGCCCCGGAAGACTTTATCTGGTGCAGGCAATGAGAATGGCCAAGGGCCATTTACCAAGATAAGAAGGAGAGTGAAAATTATGGCACAAAGACTTCTCGTAAATTCTTCGCCCCATTACAGAAGCGGTGAAACTACGAAGACCGTTATGTCTGACGTGGTTATTGCAATGCTTCCCATTTTGGTGGGCGCAGTTATCTTCTTCGGATTCAGAGCGTTAACCTTGACTTTGGTTTCTGTTGGTGCTTGCCTTGCATTTGAAACTCTCTTTTGCAAAATCGCAAAAAAGAAAAACACTATTTTCGACGGTTCCGCTATCGTAACGGGTATGCTCCTTGCGTTTAATCTGCCTGTGGCTGTTCCTTATTGGCTAGCTGTGGTAGGTGCGTTTTTCGCTATCGTTGTCGTAAAAATGCTTTTCGGCGGTTTAGGTAAAAATATCGTAAATCCTGCGTTGGCGGCAAGAGCTTTTCTTTTCTCCTGGCCCACGCTTATGACTACTTACGTTAAACCCTTCGTTTCACCTGCGTTACCGATTTTTTCCGACCCGATTTTTACAAACGGCGGTCAGGTTTCCGATTACATAGATTCGATTTCTACTGCCACACCTCTCAAGGCTTTGAAGGCAGGGGTCCTTTCTGATGTTGACGTTATGGATATGTTCATCGGGAACACGGGCGGATGCATTGGCGAGGTCAGCGCTGCACTTATTCTTTTGGGCGGCATTTACTTGCTTTGCAGAAAAGTTATTACTTGGCATATTCCCGTAACTTACATCGGCACAGTTGCCCTCGTAACTTTTATTTTCCCCCTTACCGGCGGTCATTTTGATTTTGAATTTATGCTTCAGTCACTTTTCAGCGGTGGTTTGTTCTTGGCTGCTTTCTTTATGGCTACTGACTACACGACCAGCCCTGCAACACCTAAGGGTAGAGTGATATTCGGCATTTGCTGCGGTCTTCTCACCGTATTTCTCCGTTATTACAGCGGATACCCTGAAGGCGCAAGCTACTCAATTCTTCTTATGAATATGTTGGTTCTTCCCCTTGATAGGCTTACGAAACCAAGAAGATACGGAATAGGAGGCGGATACCATGTCGAATCAGGCAAATAAGCAATCCCTTGATATGAGCCTTCCCGTAAAATTGGTTATTATCGTTTCGGCAGTAGTTTTGATGCTTGCTGTTGTAAACGGACTCACATCTGAAAAAATTGCATCAAACGAGGCTGAAAAAAGTAACAGCGCAAGGAAGGAAATCTTTACTGACGCTACGGGCTTCAGCTTGGTTAATTTCCAGCTTACAAAAGAAGAAGAAAAATCTGTAAGCGAAATATACGCGGCAGAAGGCTCCGGTGAGGATTTGCTGGGCTACTGCATCAGCGTTGTGGGTTCCGGCTTCGGTGGAGATATTTCCCTTATTGTCGGCGTAAATCTTGACGGTTCAGTTATGGGCGTGCAGGTTATTTCCCACACGGAAACTCCCGGTATCGGTTCCGTAGCTTTGGATAAAGACGGTGCACTTCTTTCTCAGTTCGTTGGCGCTTCAATTTCCGAGGTTCAAGGTGTTTCAGCAGTTAGCGGTGCTACTTACTCTTCCGCAGGTGTAATGGAAGGCGTTTCCGTTGCTCTTGAGGTTGCAGGCAGACTTTTGAAGGAGGGTTATTGATATGGCAGAGAAAAAACAGTCCAAAAAGAATTTTTACCTGCAAATAATCAAAGACGGTATTATCTTTAAAAACCCCACCTTTATTCAGCTTTTGGGAATGTGCCCCACCCTTGCGGTAACAACTTCCGTATCTAACGGTATCGGTATGGGGCTTTCCGCAACTTTCGTGCTTATTTTCTCAAACTTCTTTATTTCACTTTTAAGAAAATTTATTCCTGCGAAAATTCGAATTGCTTCTTATATCGTAATTATTGCTGGCTTCGTAACGGTAGTTGAAATGGTAGTCAAGGCTTATATGCAGTCTCTTGCAGAGTCCTTGGGCCTTTTCATTCCGCTTATAGTAGTAAACTGCATTATTCTTGCCAGAGCTGAAAGCTTTGCTTCGAAAAATGAACCTCTTGCATCTGCTCTTGACGGGCTTGCAACGGGTCTCGGCTTCACTTTGGCTCTTACGGTAATTTCTGCAATCAGAGAGCTTTTGGGTAACGGAACCCTTTTAGGCTTCAACGTAATGGGTGAAAATTTCTCACCTGCTTTGCTTATAATTCTTCCCGCCGGAGGCTTTTTGGTTCTCGGATTCCTTATTGCTTTGGTGCAGTATATTATGCAGAAAGGTAAGGGTGAAAAATAATGCTTAATCTTATCGTTATCTCAATTTCTGCTATTCTTATCGAAAACTTCGTTTTGGTTAAATTCTACGGTTGCTGCCCATTCCTGGGTGTTTCTACAAAATCAAGCACCGCAGTAGGTATGGGTATGGCGGTAGTTTTTACTATGACTCTCACCTCAGCCCTCACGTACCCTCTTTATTGGTTCGTGCTTAAACCTCTTGGGCTTGAATATCTTCAAACTATTGCGTTTATCGTTGTAATTGCTACCTTGGTTCAGATTATCGAAATGTTTTTGCAAAAAAGCATTCCCGCCCTTTATTCAGCGTTGGGTATCTACTTGCCCCTTATCACCACAAACTGCGCTGTTTTGGGCGTTGCACTTCTGAACATCAACAAGGAATACAATTTTATCGAATCCGTAGTTTACGGTTTTTCTGCAGGCGTTGGTTTCTTGCTTGCGATTTACCTTCTTTCCGTTGTTCGTGAGCGTATGAGCTATGCGGATATTCCGAAACCTTTCAGAGGCTTTCCCATTGCTCTTATTGCGGCGGCACTCTTGAGTATCTCTTTTATGGGATTCCAAGGACTTAAACTTCCGTTTTAACAGGAGGTAAGAAAATGGATATTTTGAATATTTTAATAACCGTTCTCGTTATGGCTGCGCTTGCTTTGCTTTTGGGCTTTGCTTTAAGCTTTTCAAGTAAGGTTTTTTACGTAAAAAAAGATCCCAGACGTGACCAGATTCTTGAATGTCTTCCCGGCGCCAACTGCGGCGGTTGCGGCTTTGCAGGATGCGGTGACTACGCTGATAAAATTCTCAGCGGAGAAGCGGCTGTAAACAAATGCCCCGTAGGTGCGGCAAAAACCGCTTCCGAGATTGCGAAAATTATGGGAGTGGAAAACGTTGGAGCTTCCGTCCGTATGCGCGCTCAGGTAATGTGCAGCGGAACAAATTCTCTTGCCAACAGAAAATATAACTACCTTGGCATAAACGATTGCCTTTCCGTTGCAAAATTAGGTAACGGACCTAAGGAATGCGCCCACGGCTGTATCGGTCTCGGAACTTGCGTTAAGGTTTGCAACTTCGATGCAATTAAGGTGGAAAGAGGTGTTGCCGTTGTGGAATACGAAAAGTGCGTAGCTTGCGGTATGTGCGTAAACTCTTGCCCGCAGAACCTTATTCGATTGATTCCTTTTGACGCTGATATATGGGTTGGTTGCAATTCCCACGATAAAGGTCCTGTGGTTCGTTCTCTATGTAAAGTTGGCTGTATCGGTTGCGGACTTTGCACTAAGGTTTGCCCCACGGACGCCATTTCTGTCAACGAAGGCGTTGCTGCCATTGACTACACCAAGTGCATAAACTGCGGCGCTTGCGTTGAAAAATGTCCCAGAAAGATTATCTGGTCAGGCAAAAAGCAGATTAAAAACGGCGATACTATCGAAAACGATGCCGTTCCAAATGAAAAAATTGAAAAACCCGAATCAAGAAAGGTTAGAACCGTTGGTTCGGAAGATAAAGAATTTTAATTGAGAGTGGGGGATATTTCCCCTCTCAAAAATGAGGTCGAAAAATGAAAAGAACCATTCGCTTCAAAAGAACTTCCGTTCAACCGAAGAAAAAAGTCAGCAAGGGTTATATCGTGCTGGTTATTTTCCTCGGTCTTGCGGCGTTTGTTTCAGGTTTCTTTGCTGTCAGACCTCTGTTCCTTATTTTAGGAATCGTTTCATAACTTAGCATTTTAGGAAGGTCTTGAATTAAAATTGAAAGAACAACGTCTTTCAAGGGATTTTACCCAAGGTTACATTCCCCGTCAGTTGATTTTATTTACTTTGCCCTTTATGGCATCAAACGCTTTGCAGGTTTTATACAGCACCATAGATATGATTATCGTTGGGCATTACGTAGGAACGGCAGGGCTTTCCGCCGTATCTCAAAGCAGTCAGATTTTAAATTTTGCAACAATGGTATGCTTGGGCTTTGCCAATGGTGGACAGGTTCTGGTTTCACAAGCACTTGGTGCGGGAAAGAAAAAAGAAATAAATAATATTATTGGCACTCTTTTCAGCCTTATTTCCATTTTGGGATTGATGCTTTCCGTGGTGGTTTTGGTTGCCAAGGGCGGAATTATGGACGTTATGAATATCCCCGAAGAATCATACGATATGTCAAGGGACTACCTTGTGATTTGCGGCGCAGGTCTGATTTTTACCGCAGGATACAATATGGTTTCAGCAGTTCTTCGCGGAATGGGCGACTCAAAAAGACCTTTTCTCTTCATCGGAATCGCTTCTGCTGTGAACCTTGTCCTTGATATTCTCTTTACCGGTATTTGGGGTTGGGGCGTTGTCGGTGCCGCGTGGGCAACAATAATAGGTCAGGCAGTTTCTTTCATTTTTTCACTTTATTTTCTTTATAGACGTAAGGACGATTTTGGCTTTGATTTCAAACCTTCAAGCTTTAAAATTCAGAAAAAATATTTTAAGATGATATTCCAGCTTGGCTTGCCAATGGCAATTCAATCGGGCTTTATCAATATTTCAATGCTTTTTGTAAATTCTCTTGTAAACGACGTTGGCGTAGTGGCTTCCGCGACCTTCGGCGCAGGAATCAGAATTGACGATATAGTAAATAAGATTTCTCTCGGTATCCAGCACGCGGCAATGCCAATGATAAGCCAGAATATTGCGGCAAATAAGCCTGACAGAGCGAAAAAAGTTGTTTATTTCGCGTGGTTTTATTCCGTTGCCCTTACGGTAGTTTCAATGGTTTCCTACGTTCTTTTCGGCAAACAGTTGTTTATGATTTTCTCCGATGACCCGTTGGTTCACGAAATGTCAAGCACCTTTATCAGCGCGATTTTGTGGATGTTCCCCGCACTTGCCATAATGAGAGGCACCGGCGCATTTATTCAGGGCATCGGAAACGTAAAATTCAGTATGATTCTTTCTTTGCTTGACGGTGTTTTGCTTAGAATCGGACTTAGCTGGCTTTTCGGTATCGTGTTTAATTGGGGCTTTTTCGGCTTCGTTCTCGGTTACGGGCTTGCGGCTTATGGCAACGCAATTCCCGGGTTTATCTACTTTATTTCAGGCGTTTGGGAAAAACGACGAGTTTTGGCAGAGGATATTTAATTGATTTTTGAAAGGAGCTTTCGCGGTGGAATTTTTTGAAAACGATGCCCCCATTTTCCGTGCAATAACCTCTTACGCCGCTTTGAATCACGCTTCTTTCCACACTCCCGGTCATAAAAGTTTAATTTTTAATGGTGATTTTTTCAGTATTTACAAATACGACGCTACGGAAATTCCTTGTACGGACGAACTTTATTCTCCCACAGGATGCATCGCTCAGGGTGAATCCCTTGCCACGGAGCTATTTCGTTCTTACCACACGTTTTTTTCCGCAGGTGGCGCTTCCCAGTGCGTTAAAGCTGCTTTGGCTGAATTTGCAGGTAAAAAAGTGATTTTTGATAGAAATATCCACTTTTCCGCTGCCGCTGCTGCCGCTTTTTACGGAATTGACGCAGTTTTCGTTTGGGGCAAATGCGATGAAAAAACCTTCCTTCCCATTCCACCAACGGCAGAGGATTTTCGCAGGGCTGTTGAAGAAAATCCCGATGCGGAAGCGATTTTCCTTACGTCTCCCAACTATTTCGGCATTGCGGCAGATTGCCTTTCTGTCAGAAAGCTTTGTGACGAGAAAAATTTGACTTTTATTGCAGATAACTCCCACGGTACGCATTTTTTCTTTTGCGAAAAAACGAAAAACACTTCTTATGACGCACATTTTGCTCACGTGGTTATAGATTCTGCTCACAAAACTTTGCCCGTTATGACGGGTGGAGCGTTTTTGCATTATAACAAAGAAGTTTCCCTTTCCGCAGTTCGCCGCAGAATGATGGCTGCAGGGTCCACAAGCCCCTCCTTCTCAATTTTGGCATCACTTGATTACGGCAGAGCAGTTTGCGCATCTGAGGGCTTAAAGCTTTATTCCGATTGCTGTGAGAAGGTGGAAAAATTAAAAAAAACTCTTAGAAATCACGGTTTTTTGGTTGCCGACGGTGAAAATATTGACCCGCTTCGCCTTTCTGTTTATTTTGGCGAAAGTTGTGCCTCCGCGGAGAGATTTTTAGAAGAAAACAAAATTTACCCCGAAATGTCATCAAGCGGATTTTTGGTTTTTATAATTACTCCTTTCAACGAAATTTCCCATTTGGAATTGCTTGAAAAAACGCTTTTAACCTTTAACCCTGTTGAAATTTCAGAAAACTTTAACTGTAAAATTTCAATTCCTCAAAGGAAACTCAGCGTAAGAGAAGCGTTTTTTGCAGATAGGGAAGATGTTCTTCCTCTTGAATCCGCAGGCAGAATTTCCGCCGAAATGATAGCCTTTCATCAGCCGCCCTGCGCTCCTCTTGCAGTTCCGGGGGAGGTCATTTCAGAAGAACTTGCTTTACTTTTGCACGAAAAAGATTACGGAAAAACAGCAGTTGTTGCTGATAAAGAATCACTGTTACGGAGAAAATAATGGATACTTCAAGAATTGTGGGCAATGAGGCTCTGAAACGTGAATTGAATAGAAACTTCCACGCATATATTATAGAAGGTCCGCACGGTTCCGGGAAGACTACCCTTGCGAAGCTTATCGCCCAAGGAAACGTCTGCATTTCCGAAGGTGTTCGTCCTTGCGGAAAATGCCCTTCCTGTGTAAAATTTTTGGCTGATTGCAACATAGATATTAAATATATTCCTGCCGATACTGACGTAAAAAATATGAGGGCGGCAATTTCCGATATTTACGTTCGCCCTAACGAGTCTGAAAAACGGTGCTATATAATCGAGGATTGCGACGACCTTTCTGTCCAATGCCAAAACGTTCTTCTGAAATCCCTTGAAGAACCGCCTCAGTTTTCCGTTTTCATTTTAACCTGCACCTCCAAGGAAAAGCTCCTTGAAACCATACGCTCCAGATGTGTGGTTCTCACTCTTGCCCCCGTTCGTAACGAAGATGCTGAAAAATTTTTCGCCCAAAGCAGATTCGATAAATATTCTCCTCAGCAGAAGCAGGCGGCAATAAATCTTTCCGAGGGCTTTTTGGGCAAAGCCATTGAGGTTTTGGAGGGTGCGTCTTACGGTGTTTATAATCTTTGCGAAAGCTTTACTAACGCTTGCCTTGACGGGGCAGTAGGTGAGGCAGTAAAAATCGCTTCATTTAAAACGCGAGAGGAGCTTCAAAGCTTTGTAAGAAATCTCAGCGTTTATATTGCCGCACGAATGCGAAGCGGCGAAAAAAAGGACGTTCACAGGCTTTTTGCTTTCAGCGAAGCGGTAAATTCCCTTGTTAAGCAGGTTGAATTTAACGTCAACGTAAAGCTGTGGAACGTAGTTCTCGTAATGCGCTGTATGGGCGCGGTTTCCCTCTCAAAAAGAGGCTGAATTGTATTAGGACCCCGAATTTCTCCTCCGTGGAATTTGGGGAAGCACGAAAAACGGAGAGAAAGAATGGTAAAATTATGGATAATGAAATTATTGAAAACGAAGTTTTACAGCCTGAAATAGTGGAAATAGTGGGCGTAAGATTCAAGCCCGTGGGTAAAATTTACTTTTTCGACCCTAAAGGTTTCGTTTTTTCTTTGGGTGATAAGGCAATAGTTGAAACAGTGCGCGGATACGAAATCGGCGAAATCGCTGTTCCCAACAAAAAAGTGCCACCTGATGATAAATTTATGCCACTCAGCCCTGTAATTCGCCCCGCAACAGAGGAAGACATTGCCAAAAGCGCGGAAAATAAAGAGAAAGAAAAGGCTGCTTTTAAGATTTGCGAAGAGAAAATCGCAAAACACGGTCTTCCAATGTCTTTGGTTGACGTAGAATACACCTTTGATAATAATAAAATCATCTTTTGCTTCGTAGCCGAAGGACGAATCGACTTCCGCGAATTGGTAAAAGACCTTGCTGGCGTGTTCAGAACGAGAATTGAACTTCGCCAAATCGGTGTGCGTGACGAAACAAAATTGGTGGGCGCGTTGGGTGTATGCGGCAGAAAAGTTTGTTGCGCAAGCTTCCTTTCTGAATTTGCGCCCGTTTCTGTGCGTATGGCAAAGGATCAGTCTCTTTCCACCAATCCTCAGAAGATTTCAGGCGCTTGCGGCAAGCTTATTTGCTGCTTGAATTATGAGGAATCAACTTACGAAGATGCTTACAAGACTCTCCCCAGAATGGGTTCTTACGTTAAAACCCCTGAGGGCAACGGCATCGTGGTTGAATCAAACGTACCTCTCGAAAAGGTTTCAGTTCGCCTTGAACTTGACGGCTCTCCAATTAAATCCTTTAAAAAGGAAGAGGTTTCTCTCCTCAGAGGTGCTGATAAGAAGTCTGAAAAGGAAGAAATTTCCGAAATTGAGGACTGATTTTCATTAAAGACTTATATTTGTTCTATTTTACCCCTTGAAAAAAGGAGAAAAATGTGATAGAATATAGATGAATAAAAATAAGGAGGATACTCTGATGGCTTACGTAATTTCTGACGAATGCATCGCTTGCGGTGCTTGCCAGGGCGAATGTCCTGTTGACGCTATTTCCGAAGCTGATGGCAAATTCGTTATCGACGAAGCACTTTGCATCGACTGCGGTTCTTGCGAGTCTGTTTGCCCCGTCGGCGCTCCTGCTGCTAAGGAATAAGACATAGCAAGAAGGTGTCTTCTCCCGAAGCGCCTTACCAGGGGCTGTACTTCACAGCCCCTACTGTCATACTTAAATGGATTTGTTAAATGATACGTTTAGATGATTTACAAATCGGCGGGCTTAAAATCTATCAAGATTCCGACAGCTTTTGTTTTGGAACGGATGCTGTCTTTCTTTCGTGGTTTGCTTCCGTCAAAAAATTTACCAATATTGTGGACTTATGTTCCGGTAACGGCATCGTTGCGATACTTCTCTCCCGCTTTGGTTGTATGAAAAGCGGGGTTTGTATTGAGCTTAATGATGCCCAGGCATTGTTGTGCAAAAAATCAATTGAGCTGAATTTGATTGAAGACAAGCTTTCCGTTATAAATACGGATTTACGCCTTATAAGAAAAAATAAAATTTTACCCTCTGCTTGCTGTGATTTGGTTACTGTAAATCCGCCGTACAGCGCAGTAAATTCGGGAACGGTTTCACAAGGTACAAAAAGTTTTGCGAGAGCAGAACTTGAATGTACACTAAAAGACGTTGCAGAGCAAAGCGCGTATCTTTTGCGCCAGGGTGGACGCCTTTGCGTTGTTCATCGCCCGGAAAGACTTTCCGATTTGATTTGCGAATGCAAAAATTTCGGATTGGAGCTTAAAAGACTTAAATTTGTCTGTGCTCACGTGGAAGACAAGCCTTCAATGATTTTGGCAGAGTTTATAAAATATGCAAAAAGCGGTGTGACCGTTGAGCCGCCGCTGATAATTTACGACGAAAATAATCAATACACAGATATTGTTAATCAGATATATGAAAGAGGTAACGCCAATGAGTGAAGAAGTTGAGTATATATCTTCCCCGAAAGAGAAGATTTCGCTGTATCTTGTGGCAACTCCCATAGGTAATCTTTCCGACATTTCAGAAAGAGCCTTGGAAACCTTGGAAAATGCGGATTTCATTGCCGCCGAGGATACGAGAAAAACGGGTGTTCTTCTTTCACATTATTCAATAAAAAAACCTTTGGTCAGCTATTACGAGCATAATCTTCGCCAGCGGGGTGAAGAGATAATCGCTCGCCTTGAAGCGGGAGAGACTTGCGTTCTCGTTTCCGATGCAGGAATGCCTGCTGTTTCCGACCCCGGGGAGCAACTTGTAAAGCAGTGCTACGAGCACGGATTAAAGGTCAGCGCCATCCCCGGACCCTGTGCTTTCGTTTCAGCCATTGCGATTTCAGGGCTTTCCACGAAAAGATTTACCTTTGAGGGCTTCCTCAGCACTGCAAAAAACAGCAGAAGAGAGCGCCTTGAATCGGTTAAGACTCTGGAACATACTTTGATTTTTTACGAAGCGCCCCATAAGCTGAAAGGGCTTTTGGACGATATTTTGCAGGTTTTGGGAGACAGGCGAATTTCTCTCGTACGCGAAATTTCAAAAATTTACGAGCAGGTAATGCTCACCACCGTTTCCCAAGCCATTAAATATTACGAAGAAAACGAGCCTAAGGGCGAGTTCGTTTTGGTTATAGAAGGTGCCGCAGAGGAAAAAACCGAAGTTGATGACGAAACCTTGGAAAAAGAATTTTACCAACTTGTTGAGGGCGGTATGGCAAAAACCTTTGCCGCTAAAACTTTGGCAAGAAAATACAATTTATCAAAGCGTGAAATTTACGAACGCTTCAAAGAAGAAAATTAAGGAAAAAACTGCGGAAAAATAAGGTAATATCAGCTTATTTTTATGAATTTTACCTTGAATTACTTGCAAAAATACCGAAGATATATTATAATATTTACAGAATTAAAATTAGGAGAGTGTTTATGCCTCGAATAGTCACAGGCAAAACAACGAGGGCTACTGAACATCAGAATTACAGCATCAGGTCGGAGATAACGAGACCGAAAAAAAGACGAAAAAAATCAAGAAAGCTTTTGAGATTGTTTTTATCTCTTATAGTTTTTCTGCATCTTGACGGTGTTATCAGGTCCGCATACAAGCTGTTTGGTAAATTTGCCGATTACGCATATACCCGCAGGGGTATTGATTACCACGCCAATAAAGTACATATACGATACACCAATTATTTTTACAGGCTGAAGTATTACGCAAAGCATTTTGCGAAGCTTTTCGTTTATGGGGTATGGGCGCTTTTGCGTCTTATAGTTCCCGTTGCGGCACCTGTTGCAGGTACTGCAATTTTAATCTTCAGCGTATGGGTGTTTAATACATACGCCGTAGCGCTTGAGGTTTCCGTTGGAAATCGCTCTTTAGGCTATGTCAACAGCGAGCAGGAATATTATAATATTCAGCAAAGCGTTGAGCAGCGAGTTGAATCCGAATCAAGTGGGGAAGCCTATATCTCGGAAAATATCCCTTTGCTTACTTTGACTTTGGTTCGCAAAGATCAGTTTTCTGAAAATGATGAAATCGTAGAAACTCTTTACAACGATTATAAAGAATATGCAGGTCAATCATACGGATATTTTATTGACGGTAAGCTCGTAGGTACTTCTAAAAACGAAGCCGATATGGAAACCGTTCTTTCTCAGGTTGTTAAACCCTACCTTTCGGGAAATGATAACGAAAAATATTCTATTCTCAACAGTATTGAAGTTGTTCGCGAAGAGTTCCCCAAAGAATACGAAAAAACCGTTTCCGAGCTTATTGAGCTTTTCACCAAACCTGCAGGGCAGGGAACTTATGTTGTAAAAAAAGGTGATACTTTGGAAAGTATTGCCGCAAAATATTCTTTGGATGTTCCCGTACTCAGACTTATTAACGAAAATATTACGGGGGACTACCTTAACGTTGGTATGCGTTTGAATGTTGAAGCGCCTCAGGTTACTTTATCCGTTCAGACAACCAGAACCGTTACTTATACGGAAATTATTCCTTACGATACTAAATATATTTACAGCAGCGCTCTTTACGAAAACGTTACTCAAACAACCCAAAACGGTTCAAATGGCACTTACGAAACTTCTGCTGAAATTATTTCCGTAAACGGTGTTGAGGTTGAAAGAACCGTCGTCAGTACCAAAAAAACGAAAGATGCTATTCCAAAGCAAGTCCTTGTGGGAACGAAAACCATCGCACCTTCGGGAACCTTCATCTGGCCCGTTTCTATGAACGGTTACCAGCGTGTTACTTCCCGCTTTGGCGCAAGAACTCTCCGCGGTGAATATAATTTCCACAGAGGCTATGATATTGCGTGCGAATACGGTACCAAAATTTTTGCAGCCGACGCAGGCACCATCGTTAAAAAAGGCTGGCAGGAAGGCGGATTGGGCAACTATATGGCAATTGACCACGGCAACGGAATTATTTCCTATTACGGCCATTGCAGTTCCTTGGTTAAATCTCTTAAAATAGGAGATAAGGTTTACCAAGGGCAGGTCATTGCGTACGTTGGCAGCACCGGAAACAGTACCGGTAACCATTGTCACTTTGCGCTTTTCAATACTACCACAGGCTCTTATTTCGACCCTGAGCCATATTTAAAAAAGCCTTAAAAAAGCAAAAAATACAAAAAATCTCATGACTATATTCCTTCTGCTGTGGAATACTTATACGGCAGAGTTTATCGTTGCTTTTTATAAATGAAAGGATGTTACTTCTTGAAAAAGTACGTTATCAGAGGCGGCAAGCCTCTTGAAGGTGAAGTTCGCATTAGCGGCGGCAAAAATGCAGCCGTTGCAATAATTCCTGCAACTTTGCTTGTAAACGGCGTGTGTATAGTTGAAAACGTGCCCGCTGTAAACGACGTTATTCTTCTTACGAAAATAATGTCAGAGCTGGGCGCAAAAGTCAGCTTTTTAGATAAAACCACACTGAGGGTTGACGCTACTGAAATTCATACCTGTTCTGCCGTTTCGGAGCTTGTTCGAAAAATGAGAGCTTCATACTACCTTATCGGCGTGCTTTTGGGTAGATTCGGTAAAGCTTGCGTAGGTCTCCCCGGCGGCTGCGACTTCGGCGTTCGCCCCATTGACTACCATATCAGAGGCTTTGAAGCTTTGGGCTCAACCGTTACTATTGAGCACGGTATCGTAAACGCCGTTGCTGAAAACGGCTTGAAGGGTGCTTCAATGAGTCTTGATTTTCCCTCGGTTGGTGCTACCATCAATATTATGATGGCTGCAGTTTTGGCAGAGGGTACGACTATTATTGAAAACGCAGGTAAAGAGCCTCATATTGTTGATATTGCAAACTTCCTTAACGCTATGGGCGCAGAAATCCGCGGCGCAGGTACTGATACTATTAAAATTAAGGGTGTAAAAGAGCTTCACGGCGGCAGATACGAAATTATCCCCGACCAGATTGAAGCCGGCACTTATATGGTTATGGCTGCTGCTGTAGGCGGCAGAATCAAGGTCAGCAACGTTATTCCAAAGCACCTAGAATCTATTTCCGCAAAATTGGAAGAAATCGGCGTTACCGTAGAGGAAGACGATGATTTTATCGTGGTTTCAAGAGAACCCGGTACGGTTATGAACAAGGTCAACGTAAAAACCTTGCCTTACCCCGGATTCCCTACTGATATGCAACCCCAGATGTCCACACTTCTTTGCCTTGCAAAGGGAACTTCAATCGTCACGGAAGGTATTTACGAGCATAGATTCAGATACGTTGACGAACTTCGCCGAATGGGTGCAAAAATGGACGTTGACGGCAGAGTTTGCGTAATCACCGGCATTGAAAAATTCTCAGGAGCATCAGTTTGCGCTTGCGACCTTCGTGCAGGCGTTTCCCTAGTAATTGCAGGGCTTTGCGCAGACGGTATGACGGAAATCACCAACGTTCATCTTATCGAACGTGGATATGAAGATATTATTGAAAAGCTGAAAGGTCTCGGAGCTTCAATCGGCGTGGTTGACGATGAGGAGAATCTTTCTCAGCAGGTCAGCGGAACTACCGCAGGCTGATAAATTTATTGAAAGTGGAGATACTTTTTCATTATGGTTAGAGTTTGCACCTTGTACAGCGGAAGCAGTGCCAACTGCACTTACATCGAAAACGATGGCAGAGCTATTCTTATTGATGCAGGCGCAGGGGTAAAAAAAACTGAGCAGGCGTTGAAGAGCATCGGCAGTGATTACGATAAAATCGAGGCTATTTTCATTACTCACGAGCATTCCGACCACATTGCAGGCTTAAAGACCATTTTGAAATACCACAGTCGAATCCCCGTTATCGGAAATGAACGAACCCTTTTGGCTATTAAGAATTCCTATCCGGAAATGAATTGCGAAAATTTCCACCCAATGGCTACGGGGGCCAAGGCGAATAACGGTGTAATTCAAGTCACCTCTTTCCAAACCCTCCACGACAGCGCAGAGTGCGTGGGATACATAGTAAATACCGGTAATAAAAAAATCGGTGTTATGACAGACGTTGGTGAAGAAACGTCCCAAACGGCTGAAATTATCAGCAGTTGCGACGCTGTGGTGCTTGAATCAAACCACGATGCAGACAAGCTGTGGAACGGAAATTACCCCTATATGCTCAAGAAGCGAATCGGTGGCAAATACGGGCATTTTTCCAACGAGCAGTGCGGCGATTTACTTGAAAGAACTGCGAAAAGCACTATAAAGCACGTAATTCTTGCCCACTTGAGTAAGGAAAACAACACTCCCGAAATGGCTTTCGATACCGTTTCCAAGCATTTGGAAAATTTGGGCGCCGTTGTGGGCGGAGATATTGACCTTTCCGTCGCACCTCGAAACGAGGTTTCGAAAATTATAACATTTAATTAAGATTCTCAAATATATCGTTTCAAAAATGAAAAGAGACCTTTATAGTAAGGTCTCTTTTTATGTTTTAAATTTATTGCCTGCTTTTCCTCTTTTGGAATTTTTCTTTGCTGAAAGAGAGGTCTTCTCCTGAATTATGGCGTTTGCTTCGTCCAAAATCTCGCTTTTGGTGGCTTTTCTTGAATCCTTTTTCAAAATGAAAATCGCCTCTTCAATAAGCTCGCCGCCGCATTTAACGATTACCGCCTCTTTGCAGAAACCTTTTATCATTCCAACCGTTCCTTTCGGTGTTAAAATCTCTTTTTACAGGTATTTTACACCTTTGGGCGAGATTTATTCAGCTTAGATAAAATAAAGAAAAATTATTGCCGCGTAAGCGTAAATCATAAGCCCCCACACGCCTATTTTTCGCATCATTCCATACCAGAATGAAGGCTCAATGTCTTCAGCGTTGGCGTATTGCCATATTTTTAATTTCGTCAACGTCCAGAAAAAGTTGGGGAATATTGCTTCTACAAAGGAAATCACGTAGAATAACAGCGAGCCTAAAATTATCAACAAATTATCTTTTTGAGATTTGAGTACGAATGCGCTCACCACTGCAAAAATCACTCCTATGACGTCCAGAACCGCCGCAATGCGCATTCTTTTATCAACGCCTAATTCGTCGGCTGCTTCTGCTCGATTTTCAATATTTTCTGTAATTTCTTCTCTGATTTTTTGCTCCTCAGCTTCAGATACGGCTTTTTTAAGCTTTTCTCCGCACTCAATGCAGAAAAATCTGTCGTCCTGCTGAATTGTTCCGCACTTTTTGCAAACTTTCATTATGCCAAACTCCCTATAAAAAATAACGGAGTTAAGACCTTAGCCTTGACTCCGTCACGTGTTCATTTCAGTAAATCAAACAAGTTCAATAACGTTTACGATAACTACCGCAACCATAAATACGATTGAGATAACTACCGTAAGTCTCTTGAGACGAAGCTCATTGGACTGAGATTTGTTTTTGCTGTAGAAGTTACCTGCGCTACCTGTTACAGCGCTTGCGCCTGCATTTCTTCCGGACTGGAAAAGAATGATAGCGATAAGAGCGATTGAGCAGAACATAAGTACCAAAGTGAGTATAAGAACGATTGGGTTCATTTGAATTTCCTCCATTTATTTTAATCCGTTTTGTCTGTTTACGATTTCGCATTTCAGCCTCTTGCAAGAATGCGACAAAAGACATAATAAACTTAGTATACAAGATTATACCACATTTAGACGAAAAAATCAACTGTTTTTCTTTAAAAAACAAAAGTATTTTGTAAAATATTTATTAAATAATAAGCAAACTTTATGAAGTCAGCTTTTTTTGCGTTTTTTTGCTTTTCAAGGCTTGACTTTTCCGTCGGAAAACTGTATACTTAATATGAAGGAGTTGATTGAAATGGGTGTATCTGATAATATCTGTAAGATTTTGCCCCTGCAGGATTATGCAATGGATTTTAATATTCTTAATTTCGTTTACGAGCGCAAATGTAATTCTTCAGGGAAGTACGTCATTGAAGTTGCTAACGCTCTGCGCCTGGTCACCAATGGCAAAGGCTCCCTCAACACTCCTTACGGGGAATATCCTCTGAAAAGGGGAGACCTGTTTATTACTTTCCAATCTAAACCCTTTAAAATTACCAATGAAGAAAATCTTGAATATATTTACGTTTCTTTCGTTGGGCGAAGGGCTGATAAACTACTTTCCCGCCTTAATTTAACTGAAAGTTTTCCTGTTTTTGAGGGCAAAGAAAATTTAATTCCCCAATGGGAAAGCACCGTTTGCTCAGTTACTGAAAATAATGCAGACCTTATGGCTGAGGGCATTCTTCTTTGCGCTTTGGCAGAGCTTTGCTACGTTCCCGTTGCTTCGAATGGCAAAGAAAAGCGGTTGGCGGAGGTTGTAAAAGACTACGTTGACGCCCATTATTATGAGCCTGACCTTACGTTGGAAAGCATTAGCAAACAGCATTCCTACGGCAAAAAATATGTTTCTGAAGCTTTTAAAAAATATACCGGTGAATGTTTCAGCTCCTATATTCGCAAACTCAGATTGAACCATTCCGTAGGCTTGATGGAAGCAGGGTTTACCAGCATTAAGGAAATCGCTTATTTTTCAGGGTTTTCAGACCCATTGTATTTTTCCAAAGTCTTTAAAGCGCATTACGGTATGCCACCGGGTGAATATTTGGAAATTAAAATGCAGAAACAATAAAAAGAAGAAGAGGCACAATCTTAAAATCTCCATCAGCCGCTATGGGAGATTTTCATTCCTTTTTGTGCTGACGCTTTAGCGGCAGACTGGAGATTTATATGGAAAAATATACAGTTGAAGGCTCCGTTTCCGTCAAGGCAGTTTTGAATGGCGGCAAGCGTGAGATTTTTGAAATTCTTTTCGACAGAGAAAGAAAAGACAGAGACCTTTCCTTTATTTTGAAAAAAGCTAAAGAAATGGGCGTAAAATATACTCCCTGCAAGCGAAGCGATATTGACGCTGTTGCAACGGGGAAAACTCACGGTGGAATCATTGCCCACGTTGGGGATAGATTTTACCAAACGGAAGAGGATCTTTTCGCCGCTGAAAAGCCATTTATAGTTTTACTTGAGGGGATTGAAGACCCGTATAATTTCGGTGATTCACTTCGCTCAATTTACGCCGCAGGAGCTACGGGAGTTATAGTTCCCTCTCGAAATTGGCTCACAGCCGCATCAGTTGTCATCAAAGCTTCCGCAGGTGCTTCCGAATTTTTGCCTACCGTTGTTTCCGAGGATTTGGGCAAGACCGTTATTTCCGCAAGGGAAAAGGGTTTGAAAGTCTATTGTGCCGAGCGCCGCGATGCGGTGTCTCTTTACGAAAAGGACTTAACCGAGCCTGTAATTTTAGCCATAGGCGGTGAAATGCGAGGGCTTTCAAGGGCTGTTCTTGATAACGCAGATGGAAACGTTTTCATACCTTACGGTTCAGGCTTCCGCTGTGCTTTATCGGCTTCTGCCGCTTCTGCTGTTATCGGCTTTGAGGTTATGCGCCAGAGAATGAAATAAAAGAATTGGGGAAAGCAGTTAAAAAACTGTTTTCCCCTTAAATTTTTATTGGTTACTCTTTCAGTCGCGAGTTCTGATAATTCTCTCGTTTTCAGGCACGAAGCTTCTGAAAATAAGAGATGCTGTCCAAATACCGGCAAGTCCGACCAAAGTGTAGATTATCTTACTCATTACGGAAGTATCGCCGTTAAAGAGCCAGCCTACGATGTTGAAGCCGAAAATTCCTATGCAGCCCCAAACGAAAGCTCCGATAACGGAAAGGGTAAGGGCAATTTTGTCGATTACGTTCATTGTGACCAATACCTTTCTTTATTTATAAAGATTTGAAACGATTGTAATTTTCAGCACAAATTCGTTTTATTGTGCATTAGTATCATTCCCACTTTAAAACGTAATATTCAAAAGTTCTATATCTGAATTTCACCAATTATTTGCTTTAATTGGTTTTCAGATCTTGCTACGGAAAAATTTTTCCATTCTGCAGGGAAAAGCTCCCTGTATTCAGCGGTGGTATACCTTGAATCCGCAAGAATTACGAATCCCTTGTCGTTTTCGCTTCTGATTACACGCCCCGCCGCCTGCATAACTCTGTTGAATCCGGGGAAAAGATAAGCGTAATCGTAGCCGCTGCTTTCCCTTTTATCATAAAGGTCTTTGATTACGTTCCTTTCAAGGCAGATTTGAGGAAGACCAACTCCAACGATGATTGCTCCCGAAAGTCTGTTTCCAACCAGGTCAACTCCTTCGGAGAAAATGCCGCCACTGACAGCAAATGCAACCATTGTTTCCGTTGGGTCTTGGTCAAATTCTTCCAAAAAGTCGTCCCTCTGTTCTTCCGATAATGAACTGTGCTGAAGCATAGTTTTTACCTGAGGGTAACGTTCTGTGAAAATCTCATAAACCTTATTCATATATGCAAATGAGGGGAAAAATGCAAAGTAGTTCCCCGTTTTTACCGTTGCCGCACGTATTGTATCCGCAATAGGGGAGAAGCTTTCTTCTCTTTTTGCGAATTTCGTGTTAATATATGGGCAAAGAATAACTTTCAGATTTTCTTTTGGAAATGGTGACGGCAAACGAATGAAAGGTGCAATATCTTCATCTGAGGATTTGCTTTTCATTCCAACCGTTTTTCTGAAGTAATCAGGCGGTAAAAGGGTCGCGGAGAAAAATACGCTTGCTCTGCATTTATCAAGAGTTTCGGAAATTCTTAAAGATGGGTCAACGCAAAAAAGCTTGACTTTAGTGCTTTTACCCGCTTTTTCCGCATAACAGCGATAATTTTCATTTAGCGACTCAAAAACGGAAACGAAATTTAAAGCGTCAAAATAAAGCTCCGCAGTTTCGTCTTTGAGCTTTTCGTTACCCTCTTCTGAAAGGAATGCCGAAAAGCCTCTGCAAAAATCAACCGCTGCATTATATATTTTGGTCGGTTCTGCAGTAATAATTCCCGAATTTTTTTCCACTTCTCTGGTAAAGTTAAGCATTGCGCCGTTGAGACGTCTCAAAAATCCGTAAATCTTCTTGTTTTTCGTTTTAAAGGGTCGCATTGCTTCCAAAATTTTCATTTTTTCAAGCTCTGCGGAAAACATTTCCCTTGCCCTTTCAGGCAAATTGTGAGCTTCATCGCAAAGTAAAACGTAGTCTCCTCCGTCTGTGAAGAATCTTTTCAAAGAGGCTGAGGGGTCAAAGGCATAATTGTAGTCGCCCACTATGCAATGGCACCAGGTGGCGGCGTCAAGACCCAATTCAAAGGGGCAAACCTTGTGCTTTTTTGCGTATTTTACCAAAAGCTCTGTGGTTATAATATATTCGTGAGTTAAAATATCAAAAATTGCGTCGTTGATTCTGTCAAAATGTCCTTTTGCGTAAGGGCAGGATTCTGGCTTGCATTGCTTTTCGTAGGGGCAGATCTTTTCTTTTGCGCAGAGGAAAACAGTCTTCATTTTCAGCCCTTTCCCTTGCATAAGCTTCAAGGCTGAATCGGTAGCCCTTGAGTTTACCGTTTTTGCCGTAAGGTAAAAAATCTTTTCTCCAAGACCTTCACCCTTTGCCTTGATTGCAGAAAATAAAACGGAAACTGTTTTTCCTATTCCTGTGGGTGCTTGGGCGAAAAGTGAAGTTCCATCTCGTATCGCTCTGTAAACCGTGCCTGCCAATTCTCTTTGCCCTTGGCGATAATTTTCATAGGGGAAGGCAAGCTCTTTTGCGGAGGATTTAAAGTCAGAATCTGCGTCAATTTGAAAGTAAATCCACTTGGAATATTGGTCGCAGACGTTATAAAAAAAGTCCTCAAGCTCTGAAATGGTATGCTCTTTGGTGAAATATTTTATTTCTTCCGTATCCAAATTGAAATAGGTAAGGCGAGTGTTTATACTTTTTAAGCCCTCTTGTTTTGCATACATATAAGCGTAAAATTTCGCTTGCGCTCTGTGGAGGCGGCTGAAATCCTCATCAATCAGTTCAAGGGGCATAGAGGTGGATTTTATTTCGTCTATTGTGACCGTTTCTTCCTCGATTATTCCGTCAGCGATTCCCTGAACCGTTAAATAAAAATTCGTATAGCTGATTTTTTCCGAAAGGCGGACTTCTGAACGGTATTTCCCGGTTTTCTCTTCTTTCTTCTGAATCTTCCTGTGAATTTTCGTGCCTTCCAAAAGGTCGGGTGGGGATTTCATTCCGGCGTTGTTAATATCTCCCCAACGGAGAATAAATTCAACCAAATTTCTCACTGAAATTTTATATTCCCGTTCTTCCACTGTTATCCCCCTTTCTTTTTTCTTAAATTTTATCATATAGCGGCAAAAATGTCAAGAGTTGCAGTAAAATTCGTCATTTCAATGAATATTTTTTCTTTAGGAAAAAAGGGCTTGCTTTTTTTTATTATTTATGGTAAAATTAGTTAACTAAATTTGATTGGAGAGATTTCTTATGGTATATCAGCAGTACAACGAGCGACTTCTTTCTAAAATGAACCTTGCGTTCGATAAGTACCACGAAAGAAGCTACGTAAAGCTTTTTGATGCTAAAAACGTCAAAAAACACGTTACCAAAGAGCATTATCGCACAGTCCCCACAAAAAATTGGTTTAAGCTTACGAAGGGCGAAGAATGGGGCGGCAGATGGATGAATATGTGGGTTCGCTTTGGTTTCAAAGTTCCCGCAGAAGCCGCAAATCAGCCCCTTTACCTTGGCCCCGATATGACTTACCGAGAAGGCCTTATGTTCGTAAACGGCAAGCCCTACGGTATTTTTAACGGCGAAGGTCACAGCTTCCAGCAGATTACTGCAGGTGCTCCCGAGGGCACGGAATTTGACGTTGCTACCGAATTTTACGCAGGTCACCCTAATATCGGTTGCGAGCCCTTTGCAAATTACGGATACGCTGAAGACCCCAATGAATATAAGCAGACTTACAATGGTATGGTTGTTTATACAATAAACAGAAAGCTTTGGGAATTTACTCTTGCAGGTAAATGTATTTTCCAGATGGCTCGAGTTCTTCCCAAAGATAACGTTTTGAAAAAGAAAGCTTACGATGCCCTTGAAGAAATATTTATGCTTCTTCAGGTTCATCCTCAGTTTATGTCCGATGAAGAAATCAACGCCGTTCTTGACGATTGCATTGCTATCGTTGATAGATTTAAAGAAGAAAATAAGCTTAAGGGCGAAGATTCTTCAAGAGCGGTTGTTGGGATTCTTGGCCATTCTCATATGGATACCGCTTGGCTTTGGCCGGTTGACGAAACTATTCGCAAATGCGCCCGTACATATGCAAACGCTTTGCATATGATGGAGCTTTATCCCGAATATAATTTCATTCAGTCCTCTGCTCTCCACAGCGAATGGATGAAAGATTATTACCCCACGATTTTTGAAGATATGAAAAAACGTGTGGCAGAAGGCAGATATGAGCCCAACGGCGGTGTTTTCGTTGAATGCGACTGTAACATTACTTCAGGCGAAGCTATGATTCGTCAGTTCCTCAAGGGTCAGATGTTCACTCGTGAAAACTTCAACTATACAGCAGACTCCTTCTGGCTTCCCGATACCTTCGGTTATAGTGCCGCAATTCCTCAGATTATGAAGGGCTGTAACGTTAAATATTTCAATACCACGAAAATCGGTTGGAACGACTTGAACTACTTCCCAATTGACACCTTCAAGTGGAAGGGTATTGACGGCAGTGAAGTCCTCACTCATTTCAATATTACTCATAGGCATCCTAATCCCGAGGATATTGTAAATGTTGTGAACAACGAAATCAGAAGTCCTCAGATTACCAACAAAAAACTTTATGCATACGGCTTTGGTGACGGTGGCGGCGGTCCCTTTGAAGAAATGATTGCCGAGGGTACGTTCTCCGCAAATATTGAAGGTCTGCCCAATATCAGATATACCACTGTAAGCGAATTTATGCAGGACCTTGAAAAGGACCAGGATAAATACCCCACATACACAGGTGAGCTTTACCTTGAACTTCACAGAGGTACGCTTACTCAGATGCACCAGATTAAGAGAAACAACCGTAAGGCTGAATTTGCTCTTCGTGACGCTGAATACCTTAACGTTGCTTCCGGTGCGAAAAAAGACCCTGCAGCAGACAGAAAACTTAAAACTCTTCTGAAAAATCAGTTCCACGATATTCTTCCCGGTTCAAGTATTACTGAAGTAAACGTTAAATCCGTTGAGGAAATGACCTCACTTATCGGCGAATATAACGAGGATATTGCTAAATATTCCAAGAAAATGGTTTCCGATGACGATGGACTTACAGTATTCAACACCCTTTCCTTTGAAAGAAATGACGATATTTACCTTGAAGGCATTCGAGGCGGCGTAAAGGGTGCAAAGAACCAGAAGTTCACAGACCTTAACGGCAAAAAGATTACCGTTGTTGGCGGCGTGAAGGTTCCCTCATTCAGCGCAAAGAAACTTGAGCTTACAGACGGCTACGGCAAAGGCAAATCTGCTTTCGTTTACGATGGCAAAAAGCTTGAAACTCCTTTTGCTTATATCGAATTTGACGAAAACGGTGCGATTTCTTCTTATATCAACAAGAAAACCGGCAGACAGCTTAAAAAGGAAAACGGTGAATCACTCAATACCTTCTGGCTTGCAGAAGACGTTCCTCAGGCGTGGGATAACTGGGATATTGACGCTGATGCATTCTTGAAAATGAAGCCCGATATGCGCCTCGTTTCCCGTGAGCTTGTTTCTGAAGGTCCCGTTCAGCTTCGTATTCGCTCCGAATATAAAATCGGCAAACGCTCCACTATTAAGCAGGATATGATTTTCCACGCAAATTCCGAGCAGATTGACTTCCACACTATCGTTGATTGGGATGAACAGCATACTCTCCTTAAAGCTGGCTTTGACGTTGACGTTTGGGCGAACACCGTTAAAAATGAAATCCAGTACGGTCACGTTGAAAGACCCACAACTCAGAATAATAGCATTGAAGCGGCTAAATTCGAGGTTTGCAACCATAAGTGGACAGATATTTCAGAATCCCGTTTCGGCGTAGCTGTTCTTAACGATTGCAAATACGGTATTTCCGTAGAAAACGGCAATTTGAGACTCTCTCTCCACAGAGGCGGCAGACATCCCGACTATACCAACGACAAGGGTGTTCACGAATTTACCTACTCATTCCTTCCCCACGATGGCGCTATGAGCACGGAAAACGTAATCCGTCCTTCCTATATGCTTAACTCTCCCGTTATCGTTGCAAACGGTGCTGCGAAAAACGAAAAGAGCTTTATGGAAATTTCTGCTCCCAACGTTATTTGTGAAGCTGTTAAATACGCTGAATACGCAGAAAAAGCTTTCGTCGTTCGCCTTTACGAATGTGAACGCAACAGAACCTCTTCAACTGTGAAGTTCGGAAAGAAGGTAAAGAAGGTTTACGCTACAAATATGCTTGAAGATATTATTGAAGAGCTTCCGGTAGAAAACAATTCCGTAGATCTTACCTTCAGACCCTTTGAAATCAAGACTCTTCTCGTTGAATATTAAAAAGTTTAATATTACGGCATAATCAAAAAATCCCTTTTTGCATAATATGATTACGGATAACCGATGAATCAAATTATGTGGAAAGGGATTGATTTTTATGAACGGTCAGACCATTAGGACCTTCCTCAGCGCTAACTCTGCAAATGGGTTTTTTTCTTTTTTTGACGAGTTTTTGAAAGGGAAGCACGCTTTCGTAATCAAAGGCGGACCCGGTACAGGGAAAAGCAGTTTGATGAAAAAGCTTGCCTCCGCCGCCGTAGCAAAAGGAAATTTCACAGAATACGTCTATTGCTCCTCAGATCCGGATTCCTTGGATGGAGTTTATATTTACGAAACGGAAACCGTTTTCACCGATGGTACGCCCCCTCACGTTATGGAACCCAAATACCCCGGCGTAATGGGTGGAATCATTGACGTGGGGCAATTCCTCAGCAAAAAGGCTCTAGACCCTGCAAAGGAAGATATTCTTTGGCTCAGCGGTAAAATTCAGGTCTGCTATGCTAGGGCGTACAGATATTTGAAAGCAGCCTCTTGCGCCTCGTCCGAACTTCGGGCAACAGCTCAAAGATACCTTGATTCCGATGCTATGCTGAAATATTTCCAAAATCTTTTGCCGAAAATTTTCCGAGAGAAAAAAGGAGATGGCGGCAAAACTTATGTCAGATTCCTTTCCGGAATAACACCCAAGGGGTTCGTAACTTTTAAGGATACGATCTACACCCTTTGTGCCGACGTTTTCGTGGTTAAGGATAAATACGGAATCGGTGCACCCGTATTTGAATACGTGAAAAAGGAAGCCATAGACAGAGGTTTTGACGTTTACGAGTTTCACGCGCCTCTAGAACCTGAAAGGATCACCCACGTTGCCATTCCACAGCTTGACGTAGCCTTCGTCACTTCCGATAAGCTGACCTGCTTTGAGGCACGAAACGCAAGAACTGTGAATTTGAGCAGATTTATTGCCGAAACCATAGATCCTGAAGCAAAACACGCAGTTGCCGCCGCAAAGCTTCTGAAAATCTGCCTTGAAGAGGCTGTGGATTCAATTTCCACCGCAAAAAGCTACCACGACGACCTTGAAGAAATTTACATATCCGCAATGGACTTTGCCGCCTTGGATAAATTCGCCGAAAAGTGGAAAAAAATTATATAATCAAAAAGGGGCTGGATTAGTTAGATGCGGAAGGCGAGATTTGGATCTTGTCGGCGTACATATGTACGGTAGGGAGCCAAGTCTCGCCTAAAAAGCCCATATAATAGAGGAAATCCACCGAAATTTTCGGTGGATTTTGACATCTAAAAAACTTAGGCGGTATATTTCAGTTAAAAGTTGTCTCAGATTTTAAAGGAGGGCTTTTGATCTGGCTAAATGAGCCGGTCCTTTAATTTTATTTTTTCTTCCGTCCGAATAATATACAGCTTGCCGAGGCGATTATTATTGCGCTGACGATAAGGATTGCGCAATTCATAAAGAAAGTTTGTGGCAAGGCGAGAATTATTTCGTCGGTGCGGGGGTCGAAAATCCAGTTATCCTTTCCCGGAAAGAACAGGGTGTGGAAAACTGTAAACGCTCTGTCAAAATCTACTGCGGCAATCAGCGCAATGGCTGAAAACAGCCCCAAAACGGAAACTCCTGCGGTGAAAAGCACGTGGCGGTTAAATGGCGTGCAAAGCTCAAAGACCTTTTTCTTTGCCAAAATTCCCAAAGTCACAACTGCGGCAATGGAAATTATCAGTACCGCTGTGTCAAAAAGAAACAGCCCCTTGCAGTCTCCAAAATGGCTTTTGCCCTCTTCCGAATATTTGAATGAGCCTGCGCCGAATTCGCCTCCCGGTATTGTCAAATAGTCCAAAATTTCATCGTATGCGGCTTTTATTTCCACTTCACTTTTGTTCGTTTTTTCAACTAATTCCAACGGCTCAATATGTGCGTAGTAGAAAGGGCGAATATATATTGGCAATGCGATTGAACCGCTGATTATGAGAAGAACCGCAAAAATGGCGAAAATTGCCGTCATTATGCGGTTTTTTGCAGTATTTGTTTTCATTTTTTCAATCGCTTAATTGCTTCAATTGTTTCATCGCTGATGACGTGTTCAATCTTGCACGCATCGGCAGAAGCGGTTTCTTCGGAAACACCGATGCTTACGAAAAATTCAGTCAGCATTTCGTGGCGCTGGTAAATTTTCTTTGCCTTTGCCGCACCCGTTTCCGTCAGAGTGATGTATCCCTTTTTGTCAACAAGAATAAAACCCTCGTCTTTCAGCAAACCGATAGCTCTGCTGATGCTGGGCTTTGAGTAGCCTGTGTGGTTTACGATGTCAATGGAGCGCACCCCGGACATCTGTTGGCTGAGCACGTAAATGTTTTCAAGATACATTTCGCCCGATTCGTGTAAGTTCATAGTCATCTCCTGCTTTGAAGTTTTATTACCTATATTATGATACCATAAATTTGTGGGAAAATCAAGGGCTTTTTTGTGTTATTGTGAATTTTTTTGATTACTTGTGAATGTAAATGGAACTGTATTGAAAATCCCTCAAAAATATGTTATAATAAATACACAGAGAGACTCTGAATTTTCTTTAGGAGGTTTTGTATATGAAAATGAATTTCAAAAAGTTTTTGCCGATTATTTTTATGGGGCTTCTTCTTTTGCTTATTCAGGCTTGCACAAATCCCCCCGATGTGGTTGACCCCAATCCTCCCGTGGTTTCCGATCCAGAACCGGAAGACTCCAAACCCGATATAAATGAGGATTTACCGAATTTTAGCTTTGACGACGTAGAACTTAGCGGTTCTGCGATGCCCGGCGTCGTTCCCCAAGACTCTACGCTTCTTTCCGTTGAACCTTCCGTAATCAAAAAGGGCGAGTTCGTGGATTTGGTTGTATCTTACGGTCATGAATCTCTTGAAAACAAGTATGGCGAGCAGACTTATTATTTAGAGGTTTATCACAACGGCAGATGGCACGACACCGCAAGTGTAATGTATGATTTCGTTCCCGGCAAATATTGGGGAACGCTTAGATATTTCAGTTCTGAAAAAGCGCACCTTTGGGAACCCGCTACGCAGACTATCCCCTTGACTACTGCGTATAAAAATCTTCCCGTTGGAAGATACAGAATACTAAAAGACGTGGACGGTTGGAAATCTGTGGAATTCGTCATTCAAGACCCTGAAAGTGATTACCCCGTAATTCCTGAACCGACGGAATTTACTTTTGACGTTTCAAAACTGACACCAACCAAGTACCCCGATGCGGTAGAGAATAAAGCAATAGTGTATTGCGAGCCTTCAGTTGCCCAAAAGGAAAATATGGAAGATTTGGTTCTATACGTTTGCACCACTGACCATATATTTGCAGGTGGGTACTCAGAGCAGGTTCGCAACCTTGAAGTACTCATTGACGGCGTGTGGTACGATGCTTTGGGTTTAGGAATTGGCGGTTCAAAGGTTTGGGAAGATTTTGTTCCATACGATTATGCAGGCTATATGCTTTTCGACCTTGAAAGTTCAGGAAGCGTAGATTTCGACGGATATAAATATAGCTGGAAAGTTCCCTTGACTACCATTTTTAAAAATTTACCCGTTGGCACTTATCGCTTTGTTATTCCTTGGGGTAATATGTACGCAGAATTTACAATAGAATAATTCAAGCCTTATTTCGGGCAGTTTCGGCTGCCCGTTTTTTGGTTAAATTTACAAATTAAGTTAGCGGCGGCTAATTTAATTTTCGTCATTTTGCCGAAATTGAAAAATATGTAAGAAATGTCGAATAAAATACTTGACAAACTGCATATTCTGTGGTAAAATACTCTATGGTTAGGTTAGGCTAACTCATATTTGCGGGCAGACGTTCCTGCCTTTTAAAATCAGGGTTAGCCGGTTATACAAAATTTGATTTAGGGGGATAGGGCATGAAAACGTTGAAAGACGTGAAAATCGGCGGCACTGCAAAGGTCGTTAAGCTTTACGGTGAAGGCGCACTGAAGAGACGCATCATGGATATGGGAATCACAAAGGGCGTGGAAATTTTCGTTCGCAAGGTTGCACCTCTGGGAGATCCTATTGAAGTAAACGTCAGAGGCTACGAGCTTTCTATCAGAAAAGACGACGCTGAAATGATTGAAGTTGAATAAATTTATGCTTCATCTTTAAATTTTTGTTTTACGGGGTGAATGACCCCCGAAATTTTTTACAAGACACGGTTAGCCAAGGCTTACCGTTTGGCATCAGAAAGGAAAAAGAACAATGAGTATCAGAATTGCCCTTGCGGGCAACCCAAACTGTGGTAAAACTACTCTCTTTAACGCGCTCACAGGCTCCAACCAGTTCGTAGGCAACTGGCCCGGCGTTACCGTTGAGAAAAAAGAAGGTAAGCTTAAAAAATACGACGACGTAATCGTCACCGACCTTCCCGGTATCTATTCACTTTCACCCTATACGCTTGAAGAGGTCGTTGCAAGAAATTATCTTATCGGCGAACGCCCCGACGTTATTATGAACCTTGTTGACGGTACAAACCTTGAAAGAAACCTTTACCTTACAACCCAGCTTACGGAAATCGGCATTCCCGTAGTGGTTGCAATTAATATGATGGATTTGGTTCGAAAGAACGGTGACGTTATTAATATTGAAGCCCTTTCAAAGGCTATTGGCTGCAAGGTAGTTGAAATTTCCGCCCTCAAGGGTGACGGCATTATGGAAGCGGCTGAGGCTGCTATCGTTGCCGCAAACAAGACGAAAACTATTCCCACTCACGCATTTTCAGGCGAAGTAGAGCATGCCCTTGCTCACATTGAAGAAGCGGCAGTTCACAATATGCCCGATGAACAGCAAAGATGGTACGCTATTAAAATTTTCGAGCGCGACGATAAGGTTCTTGCTCAGCTTAATCTTGATAAAAAAATTATTGAACACATTGAAGCAGACATCGTTCACGTTGAAACGGAATTTGATGACGACGCTGAAGCGATTATTACAAACGAAAGATATAACTACATAGCTTCCATTACTGCAAAGTGCTACAAGAAAAAGAATACGAGCAGAATGTCAGTTTCCGATAAGATTGACAGGGTTGTAACCAACAGAGTTCTTGCGATTCCTATTTTTATTCTTGTAATGTTCCTCGTGTATACTTTGTCCATCGGTACTATAGGTAATTGGACCGTTAATTTTATGAATGAT
>JAFSHW010000016.1 GCA_017440085.1 Clostridia bacterium | reverse complement strand
TAATCACGTCAACGCTTTAAACTTTTAAAGCTTTAAAGCATAAAAGCACACGGAGATGACCAATATGAATACCAGAAAGACATTTGAACGGTGGTGCAGACCCTTTCTGCGCGGCGTGAAGCAAGGGCATCTATGGCTACAATAAGGGAAGGCTTCGTCTTTTCCGCAACTGCTTTTACTATATCTGCAGATTCTATGCCTGTGGTGCCCAAAACTCCCGGCGTAAGGGCTGAAAGCTCACGCAAAGGCAAGGAACCGTAAACTTCAGGCATATGGTTTTTCAAATGGCGCGTAACTAAAATTCCGCTTAAAGTTTCGGGTCCGATAGCGTCAGAGGTGAGTTTTGCATTACCCAATCCAACCACGAGGACGTTTTCGCTGACGTTTTCCCCCACCATAGATTTGATTTTTTCTGAAATAGCCTCTGCCGCAGAATTGAAAACCTCATCATCTTCAAAAGCGTCGGCAAAATCAACGGTGATATAAGTTCCCACGGGCTTTCCGATTTTTTTAGAAGCATCTTCCGTAAGAATTCTGACCTCGCGAATCTTTATTCCGTCCTTTTCTGAAGTTTCATCGTAAAAGCCGTCTTTTTCCGTCAGATTTCTAAATTCCTTGATTTCTGCAGCCAAGTCTGTTTTAATATTAGTCACGTCATTCATATTCATAAAATCTCCATATGAAAAAAATTTTAATTTTCCAATTTAGTCTATTTTTTGACTAAATTATATGTTATTATACTATGCATAGTTTTAACAAAAAAGGAAGTAATACAAATGGAAATTATTAAAAAATTCTTCAAACGCTATTTTGTTGACGCTATGTCGTATATGGCATTGGGCCTGTTTTCAACGCTCATTATCGGACTTATTATCGGTCAGATAGCAAAAATTCCGGGGTTAGGAATTCTTTCGCAACTAACAGGAGTTTTGGGCGCATCTTCCCCCGTTGTTGGTGCGGCAATCGGCGGCGCTATCGCGTACGGTCTTAAAGCTAAACCTCTTACTGTTTTCTCTTCAATTGCAGTTGGTGCAATAGGTTACGGTCTCGGCGGACCGGTTGGGGCTTACGTTTCAGGCGTTATAGGCGCTGAAGTGGGAAACTTACTTGCAGGTAAAACAAAAATTGATATTATTCTCACACCTTTTACTACAATCGTTTCGGGCGGATTGGTTGCAATTTTCGTAGGCCCGTATCTTAACGAATTTATGACAGCTTTTGGAAGCTTTATTAACTCCACAACTGAAATGCACCCAATTCCAATGGGTATCCTGGTTTCAGTACTCATCGGTATGGCGTTGACTGCACCTATCAGCTCTGCGGCAATTTGCATTACCATCGGTCTTGACGGCATTGCGGCAGGCGCGGCAGTTGTTGGTTGCTGCTGCCAGATGGTTGGATTTGCGGTTGCAAGCTTCAGAGAAAACGGCTGGGGCGGTCTTCTTTCTCAGGGCATCGGAACATCAATGCTCCAGTTTGGAAACATTATGCGCAAACCTACAATTTGGCTTGCTCCAACTTTGGCTTCAGCAGTTCTCGGCCCCATTTCAACTCAGGTTTTGGGAATGACGAATACTCCCTCAGGCGCAGGTATGGGTACCAGCGGATTGGTTGGTCAGTTCGGCGCAATTGCAGCTATGAGTGAAACTATGGCTCCTTGGCTTATGTGGACAGAAATTCTGGTTATGCACTTCGTTTTGCCGGCACTTTTGACTTTGGCTTTCGACTTTGTTTTCCGCAAAATCGGTTGGGTTAAAAAGGGCGATATGAAGCTTGAAACATTAAGTAAATAATAAATTTAAGGGGAGAATCGAAAGGTTTCCCCTTTATTTTTTGCAAAATAACAGTTCCAATTATTAGAAAAATGTCAAAAAATCTACATAGATATTATCACATTAAAGTGATATAATTAATGGTATGGTATTTTTTGACCAATTAAAAATCGAAAGGCAACTTAGATGAAAATTTCTTTAGACCTGGGTTCAACAACTCTTAAATACGTTATTACCAACGATGCGGGAGAAATCATACATAAGGACTACCTCCGCCACTACTCCCAAATCATTTCCACGGCAGTAAAGATGCTTGAATCCTTAGGGGAAAAATACCCCGATGAAAAATTCGACATTGCAATTTCAGGTTCTGCAGGTATGGGCATTGCAGAATCTTGCGGCTTCCCATTCGTTCAGGAAGTTTACGCTACAAGACTTGCTATAAAAAAATATTTGCCCGACACAGACACAGTTATTGAAATCGGCGGTGAAGACGCAAAAATTCTTTTCCTTTCCGGGGAAGACGGACTTGAAGTGCGAATGAACGGAAGCTGCGCAGGCGGCACGGGCGCATTCATTGACCAGATGGCAACGTTGCTTGAAATCACTCCCGACGAAATGAACGAGCTCGCAAAAACAAGCGAAAAAACTTACACCATTGCTTCAAGATGCGGCGTTTTCGCAAAATCCGATATTCAGCCTCTCCTTAACCAGGGCGCACAGAAATCGGATATTTCCGCAAGTATTTTTGCAGCGGTGGTTAACCAGACAATTGCAGGGCTTGCTCAGGGCCGCGAAATTACAGGAAACGTGGTTTATTTAGGCGGACCCTTGACCTTTATTTCCGAAGTAAGAACAGCTTTTGATAAAGCTTTGAAGCTTAAAGGCGTATGCCCCGAAAATTCACTTTACTTCGTTGCTATGGGCGCAGGACTTGCAAACAATCACGTTACAATGACCCTTAAAGAAGCGGCAGAAAAAATCAGAGGCTACTCTGCGGCTGATACTTATAAGGCTTGCCCACCTCTTTTCACTTCACAAGAGGATTACGCTGAATTTAAAGCTCGCCACGACTTAAAAAAGGCTACTCTTTCAGAGGAAATTAGCCCTGAAAGAGTAACTGACGCATACATAGGCATTGATGCCGGCTCAACCACGGTTAAGGCTGTGGTTACCAATACGGATGGTAAGATTCTCCACTCCATTTACAAGCCAAGCAGTGGCAACCCCGTTGGTGCAATAAGGGAATTCCTTACTGAAGTTTATGAGAAATTCCCCAATATTCACGTGCTTTCTTCCGCAGTTACGGGCTACGGCGAAGAAATAATCAAAAACGCTTTTGGTATTGACATAGGAATTGTTGAAACTATCGCCCACTTTACTGCGGCAAAAAAATATCTGCCGGAAGTTGACTTCATCATCGACATCGGCGGTCAAGATATTAAATGCTTTAAGATTCATAACGGTACAATAGATAATATTTTCCTTAACGAGGCTTGCTCCTCAGGTTGCGGCTCGTTTTTGCAGACGTTTGCAGGCGCTCTGGGCTATTCAATCGAAGACTTTGCAAACCTTGCCCTTTTTGCTGAAAAGCCCGTTGACCTTGGCTCACGTTGCACAGTATTTATGAACTCTTCCGTTAAGCAGGCGCAAAAGGACGGCGCAACAATTGACTGCATTTCAGCAGGGCTGGCAATCAGCGTTGTTAAGAACTCAATTTACAAGGTTATCAGAGCCACCAGCGCTGACGCTTTAGGCAAAAACATCGTGGTTCAAGGCGGTACGTTCCTTAACGACGCAGTGCTCCGCGCTTTTGAGCTTGAAATCAACAGAAACGTTATAAGACCTGAAATCGCAGGGCTTATGGGGGCTTACGGTGCGGCGATTTACGCTTCAACCCACAAGGAAAATTCTGAAAGCACAATTATCTCCGCTGACAAGCTTAAAGCCTTTACACATCAGGTTCAAATCGTAAATTGCGGCGGTTGCTCCAATAATTGTTGCCTTACGGTTAACAAATTTTCCGATGGTAACAGGTATATTGGCGGCAACAGATGCGAAAAACCACTTTTGAAAGGAAAGGCTTCCCAGGCGGAAGAATTGAATCTTTACCAATACAAACTTGAGAAGTTGGCAAGCTATAAGCCTTTACAGGGCAAAAGAGGAAGAATTGGTTTACCAATGGGTCTGAACCTCTACGAACTTCTCCCCTTCTGGCATACTTTGTTCACGAAGCTTGGTTTTGAGGTGGTTACTTCCCCCGAATCCACAAGGAAGCTGTATCTTAAAGGTCAAAACAGCATCCCCTCAGACACGGCTTGCTACCCTGCAAAAATTATTCACGGTCATATTCAAGCGCTGATAGACAGCGGCGTGGAAACTATTTTCTACCCCTGTATGACCTTCAATTTTGACGAAGGCTTGGGCGATAACCACTACAACTGCCCTGTGGTTGCTTACTACCCGGAAGTTATCGACGCTAACACGAAAGATATTAACAAAGTGAAATTCATTCACGACTTTTTCGATATTGCCCGCAAAAAGGAATTCCCCAAAAAGATGTTTGAAAGCTTGCAGAAGCATTTCGGCGGCTTTACCTTGGGCGAAGTAAAGGCGGCAATCGGTGAGGCTTACAGGGAATACGAAGCTTATATGGCTGACGTAAGAAGCAAGGGCGAAGAGCTTATGGCAAGAGCAAAGGCGAAAAACCAGCCAATAATTATTCTTTCCGGCAGACCTTACCACCTTGACCCTGAAATCAACCACGGCATAGATAAGCTTATTTGCAGTTTGGGTGCCGCGGTCATTACGGAAGATTCCGTAAGCCACAAAGTGCCGAAATTTAAAACGGACGTATTGAACCAATGGACTTATCATTCAAGACTTTACGCGGCGGCAAAATACGTTGCTGAAAGCGATGACCAAATGATAAACCTCGTTCAGTTGGTTTCATTCGGTTGCGGCGTTGACGCAATTACCACGGACGAAGTACGCTCAATTTTGGAAGCAAAAGAAAGAATTTACACTCAAATCAAAATAGACGAAATCACGAACCTTGGCGCAGTTAAAATCAGACTGAGAAGCCTTTTCTCTGCGGCGATGGACCAGAAAGGAGCAAAATAATGGAAGCAGTACCTTTTACTGATGAAATGAAAAAGGAGTACACCATTTTGGTGCCAAATATGCTCCCCATTCACTTCAAGCTCCTTATGACTATGCTTGGGGAATATGGATACAAAACGGAGCTCCTTACAAACGAGGGGCAGGAAGTTATCGACACGGGGCTGAAATACGTCCACAACGATACCTGCTACCCTGCGCTTTTGGTTATCGGGCAGATGATAAACGCACTGCAAAGCGGTAAATATGACCTTAACAAAACAGCGCTTCTTATTACCCAAACGGGAGGCGGCTGCAGAGCTTCAAACTACATTCACCTTTTGCGAAAAGCACTCGTTAAGGCAGGAATGCCGCAAATTCCCGTAATTTCCCTCAACCTTGCAGGATTGGAAAAAGACAGCAGCTTAAAGCTTTCTTTACCAATGCTGAGAAAAATGATTGCAACTATCGCATACGGCGACTTGATGATGCTCCTCAGAAATCAGACTCGCCCCTACGAGCTTAAAGAAGGCGCAACTGCAAAAGTTATAGATTCCTGGGTAAAAGAGTTGGCAGGTCAGTTCAAGCGCGGCAGAGGTCTTTCAATCAGCGACTTAAAAAGGAATATGGGCGCAATTGCAAAAAGCTTTGCCGATATTAAAGTTATCAAAACCGATAAAATCAAGGTTGGCGTAGTTGGTGAAATTTACGTTAAATACTGCGGTTTAGGAAACAACCACCTTGAGCAGTTCCTCTTTGAGCAGGGTTGCGAGGCTATGGTTCCCGGGCTTATGGGATTCATTCTGTTCAAAACGGATAACAGAATCGAAGATGCAAAAATTCACGGCGGCAAGCAGGTTATGAAGGCAGTTTGCGAGCTCCTTTTGGGCTACCTTAAAAAGATTGAAGGCTGCATAATCAGCACCGTAAAAAAATACCCCCAGTACCAC
>JAFSHW010000002.1 GCA_017440085.1 Clostridia bacterium | reverse complement strand
GATACGGGAATTTCTCCCGGTTCCGGTGTGGGCAACCACCGCAGGGAATTAAGCAAAAAAACTTTAGGCGTGCCCGTAATTTCCATAGGCGTTCCCACGGTGATTGACACTGCCACCTTGGCTTACGATACCTTTGAAACCTTGTGCGAAAGCGGTTTATGCGAATTTATTCAAGGTGGAAATATTTCTTACGAAGCCGTTTGTGCCGCCTTGGGGGATTCTTCCCTTAATATGATTGTCACTCCAAGGGATATTGACGTTTTGGTGCGAAAGGCTTCCCACCTTTTGGCTTATTCTGTAAATATGGCGCTTCACGGTGAACTTACTGCGGAAGAAATTGAAGCTTTATTGAATTAAACCCTTGACTTTTCATCAGGTTTGAAGTATAATATATCTGTAAAAACTTTTGGGAGATGAAATTATGGATATAAACAGCATTATGAAGCCTTGTGAATACAAAAATGAATCGGTGAGTTCTGAAATTTCTTTACCTTACCGCATTTACGTTCCCGAAAATTACGATTGCAATAAAAAGTATTCGCTCCTTATTTATATGCACGGCGCAGGGGAGAGGGGCACCAATAACGAGCATTTGTGTCTGCCCTCGATGTACAGATACTTTACCTATATTCTTGAAGATGAAAAGTTGAAAGACGAATTTATTCTCATCGCTCCTCAATGCCACCCTTCCTGCCGATGGGTTGAGCACGGTTGGGGTCAAAGCGTTTATGATTACTCAAAGGACCTTATTTCCGTGCCCCTTACTCTTTTTTACCGGCTTTTGGATAAGGAAATTTTGGTCAAATATAATATTGATAAAAAAAGCATTCTGATGACGGGTATGTCAATGGGCGGTTTCGCAACTTGGTTCACAATGATGACCAGACCTGACTTTTTGGCGGCGGCAATTCCCGTTTGCGGCGGCGCTGACCCGAAAATGGCAGAAGCTCTAAAGAATATTCCTATTTGGATTTTCCACAGCGACGATGACCCCATCGTTCCCTCAGACAGCTTCCACGCTATGAAAAAAGCTATGGAAGATGTAAACGCCGCTGACTTCCACGCAACTCTTTACCAGCACGATGGCCACGACAGTTGGACAAGAGCCTATCTGGAAAAGCCAACCTTTGATTGGTTTATGTCAAAAAGAAAATAATTAAAATAAAATGGAGAGCGTTTTTTTGAAGCGTTCTCCAAATTTTTAACCGTTTATTCCGAATGCTCCCGTGTTTGGGTCTCTAAAAATTTCTAATTGAGGGGTTATAAATGTAAAAACTACGAACAAAACCGCTATAATCCATAAAATCGCCAATGAAAATCTGGGAGCGCAATGATTTTTGCTTCTGTTTTCAAACATTTTTGTTTCATAGAAGTATACCGCGCCTGCAGATATGAAGAAAATGGATATATTTATCCAATCGGGGGATTTCCCTATTGCTCCGTTGTAGGTGTAAAAAATCACGGGAATTAAAGTTAGCCCAAGTAATATTCCTTTAAGCTTTACGCACCAAAAATCTTCATATTCCTTAAATAGTTTGCTTTGAATCAGCGCAAATGCAAAGGTGGGTAAAAAGAAGATTTTCATATGCTCCCAAGTTGATTCATTTACTGCGGAAAAAATTGCCGCAAAGGAACTTTCGCCCAACCAAGCATAAAGAAAGTGCAGCAAAGTTCCCAACAATGAGGTTACACCAAAACCTATTACTTGCCAAAATGATATAGACCGTTTCATTTTTTCAGCCCTCGATTCTTTTTGATAAAAGTATATTCAATGGGCTGATTTTTATTCCCTAAAAAAAGAGGTTGGCTCTAAATGAGCTAACCCCCAATTTTTATATATTATTTTCAATTTCCCCTGCGCAGAGGAGTTTATCGCCATCGTAGTAAACTGCGTACTGACCCGGAGTAACGGCTCTCTGGTTTTCGCAGAAAACAGTTCTGATTTTATTTTCACTAACGGTTGAAACTGCCGCCGCGCCTTTGTGGGCATAGCGAATTTTTACATCGGAAGAAAAACTCTCCGTTTCGGGGGAAAGAGCTTGGAATACAATGTTTTCACAAGTCAGTCCGCTGTTATCGGTCACATCTTTTCTGCTGAGAATTACTCTGTTTTTCGGAATATCAAATCCTTTTACGTAAATTCTTTCACCCAAAGCAATTCCCAAGTTTTTCCTTTGACCCACGGTGTAGTGAATCAGACCCTTGTGGGTTCCAACAACTTTGTCTTCACCTTCAAGCCAAAATTCGCCTTCGGGGAATTTTCCTATCCTGTTTTCTATGAATTTTGCGTAGTCTTTATCGGGTATAAAGCAAATTTCCTGGCTGTCGGGCTTGTCTGAAAGTGGAATTCCCGTCAGAGCCGCCGCTTTTCTGTTATCGTCCTTTTCCGTGCCGTAAAGTGGGAAAACGACTCTTGAAATCTGCTCCTGCGTCAGGCGGCAAAGCATATAGCTCTGGTCCTTGTACGCCGCTTTTTTAATGTAATATCTGCCCGATTTTTCATCAAAGCCCGTTCCTGCATAATGCCCCGTAGCAATTTTTTCCGCACCAAGCTCGTCCGCAAGGTCGCAAAGTGACTTAAATTTTACCGTCGGGTTGCAAACGATACACGGGTTCGGCGTTTTTGCATTAGCATAGGATTCCGCAAAATAACTTTTAACGATTTTATCAAATTTTTCCGTAAGGTCAATGGTATGCAGTTGAATTTTAAGGCTGTCAGCCACTTTTTTCGCGTCTGCAAGACCTTCTTCCACAAATTCGTGCATAATGCAGTAAGCACCAATGACTTCGTAACCCTCTGATTTCAAAATAGAAGCGGCGTAAGAACTGTCCACGCCGCCACTCATACCTAAAATTATACTTTTATTCATGACAACTGTCACAGCAACCTGTGCAAGCTTTAAGGTCGATTCCGAAAAGTTTCGGGTCAAGACCTTTCTTTGTCAAATAGTCTGCAATAGCCGCTTTAATTGCTTCTTCCGCAAGAACGGAGCAGTGAATTTTAACCGGGGGGAGTCCGTCAAGGGCTTCAACAACCGCTTTGTTAGTCAGTTTGAGCGCCTCTTCAAGGGGCTTGCCCTTAATAAGCTCCGTTGCCATTGAAGACGTAGCAACTGCGGCACCGCAACCGTAAGTCTTGAATTTAACGTCTGTGATTACGTTGTTATCTATTTTGAGGTAAATTCTCATAATATCGCCGCATTTTTCGTTGCCAACTTCGCCAACGCCGTCAGCATCGGGAATTTCGCCCACGTTGCGGGGATTTGTGAAATGGTCCATTACTTTATCGCTGTACATAATATGTTATTTCCTTTCCTGGCTGAATTATCTTTTGTTCCAAAGGGGAGACATTGCGCGAAGTCTTTCCGCAATTTTTGGAAGCTCTTCAAGAATGTAATCAACTTCCTCTTCCGTGTTGAATCTGTCAAGGCTGAATCTTACTGAGCCGTGAGCAGTTCCGTGGTCAAGACCGAGGGCAAGAAGCACGTGGGAGGGGTCAAGGGAACCGGAAGTGCAGGCTGAACCTGAAGATGCGCAAATACCCTTAATATCCATCATAAGAAGGATTGATTCGCCTTCGATATATTTAAGGCTGAGATTTGCAATGCCGGGGAGTCTGTTTTGGGATTTAGGCGTATTTTGCTTGCATTCGGGAATTCTTTCCATAAGTCCGTTAAGGAGCTTGTCTCTGAGGTAAGAGACTTTTTTGCTTTCCTCTTCCATATTTTCAACGGCAATTTTAATAGCTTCGCCCATACCGACGATTGCCGCGGTGTTTTCCGTTCCTGCTCGTCTGCCTTTTTCCTGTCCGCCGCCGTCAATAAGATTTGGCATTATAATGCCTTTTCTTACGTAAAGCGCCCCAACACCTTTGGGAGCGTTGAATTTATGAGCAGACATTGAAAGCATATCAATATTCATTTCCTTAACGTTTACGGGAACGTGGCCAACAGCCTGAACTGCGTCAGTGTGGAAAAGAACCTTGTGTTCCTTTGCAATTCTGCCGATTTCAGCAATAGGTTCCATAACGCCCGTTTCGTTGTTTGCAAACATTACGGTAATAAGAATCGTATCGGGTCTGATTGCCTTTTCAAGTTCTTCAAGGTTGATAAATCCTTCGCTGTCAACGTCAAGGAGAGTTATTTCGTAGCCGTCCTTTTTCAATGCGTCAAGAGCGTGAAGAACTGCGTGGTGTTCGATTTTTGTGGAGATGATGTGCTTGCCCTTTGAAGCGTATTTTTTCGCAATTCCTTTAATTGCCCAGTTGTCAGCCTCAGAGCCCCCTGCGGTGAAGTAAATTTCTTTGCTTTCGCAACCGATAGCATCAGCTACCTGCTGTCTTGCTTCGTCAATAGCCGCTTTTACTTCCTGACCTGCTGAATGCACGCTGCTGGGGTTTCCGTACATTTCGCAGAAGAAGGGCATCATTTTTTCCAGAACTCGATTGTCTACCTTAGTGGTAGCGGCGTTATCCGCATAAATTCTCATATATTTTCAAATCCTTTTATTTATAAATAGTACCATTAAAGTAAATCATACCTTTTTGGTAGTTATATTATATCACCATAAATGTAAAATGTCAATAGCCTAATCTAACTGGCATATTTTGTTCATATTTCTGCCTTTTTCGTGCACGCTTTTATACATATTCCGCACACAGCGCCTCTTCCGATGTGCTGGAACGCGTTTTTCATATAGTCGCTGCATTTTTTCGGGTCAAAGCCTTCTGCGGTAATTGCACCTGCAGGGCACTTTTTTGCACAAAGTCCGCAATTATCGCAGGAAAAGATTTTTTCTTCATCTGCAATCTTGCTTTTCAGCGCCACCACTTCCGGGCAGTTTGTAAATACTGTAGAAAGCCTTACAGCCGCGCCGAATTTTTTGTGAATAAACAAGTTATTTATTCCCATTTCGCCCAAACCGCAAAGGCACGCCGCCTTTTTATGGGAGTAAACTCCTGCAAAAGTGGGAACCATTTCACTTCTCTTGTCCTTTTTGTTGTTGACTGATTGTGATGCCGCAATGGGGTAAAAATCGTAGCCGTTGCGCTGGAGAATCATTCCCGTTTTGTGTGCCGCATCGTCAAGAAGTCGGTTTACTGAGCGATAATGGTGGAAATACGTATGTGTCGGACCTCCGTCAATTTCAGAAATAACGCCCTCAGAAAGCTTTATTACCATTGAAATTACGTATTTATAGCCTTTGAATGGCTCATCAAGCTCAATGGCGGCAAAATCGGAAACGTTATTTTCAAGGAAAAATTTCAGTTCTTCAAGTACCATATCAGTTACCGAACGTAAATCCTGCTTTTACTGCGGCACAGATAAGCTCAACGCAGTTTTTGCAATCGTTGAGGGACGCTGATTCCGTAGGCATATGAATGTATCTCGTTGCGATGGAAATACCGCCTGAGTAAACGCCGCATTTTGTGAGGTGAATTGCTCCTGCGTCAGTGCCTCCGTAGGGGAGAATATCATACTGGTATTTAATACCGCTTTTTTCTGCTGTATCAACGAGGAAATCAACCATTTCCTTGTGGCAAACAACGCTCTGGTCTTTGATTTTAATTGCGGCACCTTCGCCTAATTTCATATTAAGCGCGTCGTTTTTAGGTGTGTCACCTGTACCTGTAACGTCAATTGCAATGCCGTAATCGGGGTCAATTCCGTAAGCCGCAGTTCTTGCGCCTCTGATTCCAAGCTCTTCCTGAACGGAGAATACGAAATAAACTTCGTTTTTAAGCTCTGTTTTTTCTTCGTAAAGCTTTTTAATTGCTTCAATCTGAATTGCAACTGCGATTCTGTCGTCAAGGAATGGTGAAACGATTCTCTTGTCGTCTTCAGCGCCCATTTCAAAAACCTCACCCACAACGGAGCCTGCTGTTCCGAGAG
>JAFSHW010000015.1 GCA_017440085.1 Clostridia bacterium | reverse complement strand
TCTGCACCGTAAATTGTTTTTGCGATTGCTTCAACTTTATTTTCGATGGTGTCGTTTTCATCGTATGTGAATTTGAAGTTGCTTTCAAGCTCGCAAGCTTCAATAACTTTCTTCGCCAAAGCTTCCGTGCCTTTGCCGCCTTCTGCGTGAGCGTAAGAATACTCGAAAGTAGCACCTTCTTCTTCGGTAGCCTTTCTTACGGCAGCTTTTTCAGCTTCTGTGTCAGTTGCAAATACGTTGAGTGCAACTACTACGGGCACACCGAATCCTCTAAGGTTGGAAATGTGCTTGCGCAAGTTGTCCATACCCTTTTCGAGAGCTTCCAGGTTTTCTTCTGCGCCTTTTTTAACGTCTGCGCCGCCGTTGTATTTGAGGGCTCTGATTGTAGCAACCAAAACGATACAAGAGGGTTCAGCGCCCATTTTGCGGCATTTGATGTTGAGGAATTTTTCTGCGCCAAGGTCGGAACCGAAGCCTGCTTCAGTAATGCAGTAGTCGAATCTTTCAAGGCAAAGCTTCGTAGCTCTGATTGAGTTGCAGCCGTGAGCAATATTTGCAAAAGGTCCGCCGTGGATAAGGCAGGGGGACTGCTCAAGAGTCTGAACAAGGTTTGGCTGAATTGCTTCCTTGAGGAGAGCTGTCATTGCGCCGTGAGCCTTAATATCTTTAGCATATACGGGAGTTTTATCGTATCTGTAAGCAATGAGAATATTTCCGAGGCGTTCTTTAAGGTCGAAAATATCTTTTGCAAGGCAGAGGATTGCCATAACTTCGCTGGCAACTGTGATCTGGAAACCGTCGGGGCGAACTGTACCGTCTGTAAGCTTACCCAATCCTACTACTACGTTTCTGAGCGCTCTGTCGTTCATATCAAGGCATCTCTTGAAAATTATCTGCTTGGGGTCGATGTTCTGTGCGTTGCCCTGATAAATGTGGTTGTCTATCATCGCGCAAAGGAGGTTGTTTGCCGCCGTCATTGCGTGAAGGTCCCCTGTAAAGTGGAGGTTAATATCCTGCATAGGAACTACTTGTGCGTAGCCGCCTCCTGCCGCACCGCCTTTAACGCCGAATACGGGGCCGAGAGAGGGTTCGCGGAGCGCGATTGCCGCATTAACGCCCATTCTGTGGAATGCCTGACCGAGACCAACCGTAGTAGTTGTTTTACCTTCACCTGCAGGTGTTGGGTTGATGGCAGTAACGAGGACGAGCTTACCGTTTTTGTTCACCTTGCCGTAAGCGCTGTCGTCAATTTTAGCCTTGTATTTGCCGTAAAATACAAGCTCGTCTTCGGAAAATCCTGCATTTTCCGCAATTTCTTTAATGGGAACCATTTTCGCCTGCTTGGCAATTTCAATATCTGAAAGCATTTTTTCTGTCTCCTTATATAATGATATTTTTTAGTGTATTCTGAGCAGGATTTCATTTGAGAAATCTATCAGTTTAATTATATCGCAAAAATATGCATTTGTCAAGGTTTTTGCCGCTAAAAGTTGCACAATACGGTAAAAATCAGTGTATTGGTGGATTTTTTTGTAAGAAATTTAAAAAAATTCTCTTTACCCTATTGAAATTGTAAAATAGATATGATATAATAGTTATAGATAGAAACGTATTTTTTTACGCAAATCAAGATTTATATAGAAATGAGGTATGGATATGAACGATAAGTTTATAATCACAATTTCAAGACAGTACGGCAGCGGCGGACGCAATATCGCAAAGAAAGTGGCTGAAAAATTGGGCGTAGACTGCTACGATAAGGACCTCATTCGTTTGGCTGCAAAAGAAAGCGGTATGAGCGAAAAAGTTTTTGAATCTATGGACGAAAAGCCAACCAACAGCCTTCTTTACTCTTTGGCTATGGGCGCTTACGCTATGGACGGTCAGTACGTTTATTGGGGTGATGCAACCGTTCCTCTCACCGATAAGGTTTACCAGGCGCAGACTGATATTATCAAAAAATTGGCTTCTGAAAAATCCGGCGTTTTCGTTGGCAGATGCGCAGACTACGTACTCAGAGATTTCCCCAATGTGCTTAAAGTTTTCATTTCCGATACTCACGAAAACCGCGTGAACAGAATCGTAAACGAATATGGCGCTGAAGCTAAAAAGGCTGATGACCTTATTACCAAAAACGATAAAAAACGCGCTAACTACTACGATTTCCACACCAATCTCACTTGGGGCGACAGCACCAATTACGATATTTGCATCAGAACAGGTGATTTCGGAGTTGACGGCGCCGCTGAAATGATTATCAATGCTCTTGAGTGCAAATTGGGCAGAAAAGTAAGATAATTTATGGTCAGCATAAGAATCGTCTGCGTTGGCAACTTGAAGGAAAAATACTGGAAAGACGCCATTGCGGAATATGGGAAACGACTCAGCAGATTTTGCAATTTCGAGGTCATCGAAACCCCGGAGTCCGACCCGGAAAAAGAAAAAACAGCAATAATAAAGCATCTGCAGGGGTATATTTTCTCCCTTTGCGTTGAAGGGAAGCAATGTACCTCCGTGGAGTTTGCGCAAAAAATAGAGAAGGTTATGCAGACGGATTCAAAAATCACTTTCGTCATCGGTGGCTCTGACGGACTTTCGGAAGAGGTGAAAAAGCTTTCTGCCTCACGGCTTTCTTTTTCACAAATGACATTCCCTCACCAGCTTATGAGGGTTATTCTTGCGGAGCAAATTTACCGCGCATTCACTATCAGCAATAATATTACCTATCACAAATAATTGGAGGAAAGCCTAAAAATGAACGGCAAAAAAGGCCTTTTCAGGCTGTTTTCATTATGCCTTGCGGCGGTTATGGTATTTTTGTGCCTTCCCGTTTCTGCAAGTGCAAAAGCTATAAATCCCTCAACAGAAATTACTCATACGAGAGATTTCCTGGTTCAGAATCCCGTTACGCCGCAGAATTGGGAAGAAACTGTTATGCTTGCGTCCGTTGGTTATTTCACCTTTGCGGAGGTTGAACCCTTTATTCCCGAAAAAAATCTTGCGTCAGCTTACGAAACTTCAACGCGAATCCTCACCCTTATGGTGTTGGGTGAAATGGATAGAGAATCCGCGGCTGAAAGTGAAGAGCTTTCAGCGCTGCAAAACCTCCAGCAGGAAGACGGTTCTTTTGGTGATTTTGACTCCACCGTTTACTCCGTTATTGCGCTTAACGCCTGCGATGCGGTTTTTGCCAGCGAAAGAGCGGTTGAAAATATTCTTTCATACCAGCAGGAAGACGGAAGTTTCCTTTTCGGTGGCGAGAATCCGATTTTCACCACTGCCAAGGCGATGACTGTCCTTTCCGAATACCTTTCAGACGAAAAAGTTACCGCTGCTATGGAAAAAGCGGTTCTTTACATTGAATCCGCAAAAACGGAAGCAGGGCTTATCGGCGACGGCAGATGCGATACTTTCTGCGCGGCTGTTATCGGTCTTGTTGACGTGGGAGTTCAGGTCACTGACGATAAATGGGGCTATTTGGTTAATAATTTGGCTGAATTTAAAAATAAAGATTATTCATACACTATGTATTCTGATGATGAGGATTACGACCCCATTGCTACTGCTTATGCTCTTGCCGCTTTTGACGCGATGGGCAGAAGCAAATCAGTTTACGTCAGACTTATGGAAGAGGGTACATTGAGTGTTAATATTTGGGAAAGCTTCAAGCCCTTCATTACCGGCTATGCAATTTTGGCTGTAATTTCTGTTGCGTTCTGGGTTTGGATTATTTTCTTCAGAAACAGAAAAAGTAAGAAAGAGGTAGTTATAAATGATTAAGCTTTGGGAAAATGCTCCTATTTACGATGCTTCAATCGGTCAGACGGAACCGAATATTACACCTTATCTTCTGGAAAACACAGTTGCGCCCTGCGTTATCGTTTGTCCCGGCGGCGGCTACGCAATGAAGGCTGACCACGAGGGCGGACCTATTGCTCAGTGGCTGAATTCAATCGGCTTTCACGCGTTCGTTTTGGATTACCGCGTAGCGCCTTACAGAGAGCCTGCGCCACAGCTTGATTTGAGAAGAGCTGTAAGATATGTGCGCCATTACGCTGAAAAATACGGCATTATCAAGGAAAAAGTAGGCGTTCTCGGATTCTCCGCAGGCGGACATTTGGCGGCTTCTGTCAGCGTTTATAACGACCTTGGAAGAAACGACGGCGACGAAATTGATAAAGAAAGCTGTCGCCCTGATTTTTCCGTGCTTTGCTATCCCGTTATTGATATGCAAACCTTCGGTCACGTGGGTTCTGCTGAAAACCTTTTGGGAGAAAATGCTTCCGACGAAATGCTTGAAAAATATTCACTTTGGAAGCACGTCACGAAAGACACTCCTCCTGCCTTCCTTTGGCACACTTGCGACGATGACTGCGTACCCGTGCGAAATTCTTTTGAGTACGCAAAAGCCCTCAATCAAAACGGCGTGAATTGCTCCGTCCACGTTTATCCTCACGGGCCCCACGGTCTCGGCTTGGCTGAACAGTATGAAGACGTCAGCACGTGGCCTAAGCTTTGCGAAATGTGGTTGAAATATATAACGAAATAAAATATTAAGAGCATAGGGCTTAAATCCTATGCTCTTAATTTTATCTTAAAAAAACATAACGTAATATATTGGTAAATACGTTATTTTGCCGTTTTGAATAACGTTCCTTTCGTTTGACAAAACGAAGGCTTTTTTTATGTGATAATCTTCGTTTTGCACGAAGGCGTTTAGGGCGCTGTGAACCTTGTAATCTTTCCCGGATTTTATTTCGACGGGAACTGCGGAAAGACTATCGTAGTCGTCTATGAGATAATCCACCTCACCCTTATTTCTGTTATCGTAATAAAAAAGATTATGCCCGTGTGCAATCAGCTCGCAGGCTGCTACCGTTTCATAAACAGAGCCTAAATTTACGCTTTTTTCATCGTTCAAAACAGCTCGGATATTATTTCCGTAAAGAATCCCCGTAAGAATCCCAACATCGTTTAAATAAAGTTTAAGTAAATTTTTGCCCGTGGACTCAATCAAGGGAAAAACGGGCGTGGATATTGCTTGAACGTTCAGTGCTATTCCTGCGCTTATAAGGTATTCAAACTCGTCGTTGTAATCGTTGAAAGTCTTTCCTCTTTTATTTTCGATTTCCTGCGCCACTATTCTCTTTTTCTTATTTTCCATATTTGAAGGAATCAAATCGTAAATTCTTCGGATTTTCAGCTTTCTGCCCTCATCGTATTTGGAGGCGTCTGCCGCGTAATAATCGTGAATTTCCCTTTGAATTGCCCTGACCGACTGAATATTTTTATTTTCAATATATGAATTCACCGCATCCGGCAGCCCACCAACCAAAAGATATTTGCGAAACAAATCCATAATTTTGTTGTGCATAGATTCTTCAAGGGGTTCATATATTATTGCACTTTCCCCCCCATCCAATCGCACGAAGTGCGATTGGGTGGGGGGATTTTGTGTAAAATTTTATTTCAGATTTTCTTCATAGAAAAGTTTAATGTGTTGCGTGACATAATGCTTCTGTTTTTCGGTTAATTTATTGTAGTACTGAATAAGCAGAGATTCGCCCTGATTTGAAATTTTCCCCGTTAGGATATAATCAGTTGAAACGTCCAAAATCTCGCAGATTTTCAAAAGCATTTCGATTGAGATACCGATTTTTCCTGTTTCGATTCGGCTGTAATGGGTTTGCATAATGTATAATTGGTCGCAAACCTGCTGTTGTGTAAGGTTTAACTGTATTCTTCTTTCTCGAAGTCTTTCTCCTATTTCTTTCCAATTAGGTTTTTTCATACTATCACTCTATAATGTATTGTTGATACATATATTGTATAAAATATAAATTAATTATAAAATACATTGTCAATTTTTATTTGTTGACAAATAGACCATAATGATTTATAATATTATTAACTACTACTACATATCAGGAGGTATTTATGAATAAAAATGAAACTGCAATGTTTATAGGTCATCGTCTTTGCTCTCCACTTAACTATGAAAACGTTCACAGGGAGGTTTTGAAAGCTATTTTGACCGGAACGAAAGTTTTCGTTTCCGGCGCTGACGGCACTTTTGAACGTTTTGCTTCGATTGTCGTAAATGATTTGAAAAAGAAGTTTCCGTGGGTTCAGAATCATCTGATTTTGCCTGACGCTGATTTTAAAGATTATGATGCAACGCTTTACGATAAAATTATTTTTCCTCAGGAGCTTAAAATAATTCCTCACTGCTTCAGAATCACCGCGCGAAATAAGTATATCGTAAATTCCGCGAGCCTTGCTATCTGCTATTTGGATCATACATACGGCGATTCCGGGGAAACTTATAAATATGCACTGGAGAAAGGGCTCGAAATCGTAAATTTAGGCAGGTTGAAATAACCTGCTTTTTTATTTATTTTTTACGTTTTAAACTGTTGACTGCGGCGTAAATTTGTGCTATACTTAATATGTAAAATTGTATTCAATGAAAGGTTGATATAAATGACAGATTTGCAGTTGGGCAGACCGCGCACCCGAGAGCGCCGACTTGACAGGGAAGTTCGCTGCTACGATTTTTTGGACGAGCTTGAAATCGAATACTGGCGCGTTGACCACGAAGCGGCTTTCACTATGGAAGCCTGCCTTGAAATAGATAAGGTTTTGGAAGCCACCGTCTGCAAAAATCTTTTCCTTTGCAACCGCCAAAAAACAGCCTATTATTTGCTCCTTATGCCCGGGGATAAGCCCTTCAAAACAAAGGAGCTTTCAGCTCAGATAAATTCTTCACGCCTTTCCTTTGCAGGTGAAGAGGATATGCTGAAATACCTTGACCTTCAGCCCGGCTCAGTCAGCTTTTTGGGACTGATGAACGATAGCGAAAAGAAGGTTCAACTGCTGGTTGACGAAGATTTGCTTGCAAGTGAATGGATAGGAATGCACCCTTGCGTCAACACATCAAGCCTGAAAATAAAAACTGCCGACATTTTCGGGAAAATCCTTGAAAAGCTGGGCAGAGAAATGAAAACAGTAAATCTTATAGGAGAATAAATTATGGAACTCAACGAAGCTTTGGCAAAACTTAACGAATTGCAAATGAAAATGTACGCATACAGAACCGCATCCTCAGCCCTTTACCTTGACGGTGTAACCGTTGCACCCAAGGAAACATCAGCAGGCAGAGGCGTTGCTTTGGGGATTTTGGCAGGAGAGGAGCATAAGCTTTTTTCCGACCCTGAGGTTGGCAAGTTGCTTGACTTTTTAAAAGAAAAAAATGCGGAGCTTGACCCCGTAATTGCCCGTCAGGTTGAGCTTCTCAGCAGAAGTTACGCTCAGCTATCACGAATTCCTATGGACGAATACGTTGAATATGCTCAGCTTACCAACGATGCAGGAGACGCTTGGCACAAAGCCAAAGAAACCTCTGATTTTCAGCTTTTCCGCCCCTACCTTGAAAAATTGGTAGCGTTTAATATAAAATTCGCAGGCTATTACGATAGCACCAAAAAGCCCTACGATGCACTCCTCAACGAATACGAGCGCGGTGTAGATATGGAATATCTTGATAAATTCTTCGGCGAAGTTCGCAGCCGCTTGGTTCCCATTATCAAGAAAATTGCAGAGCAGCCACAGATTGACGATAGCTTCCTTAATAAAAATTATCCCGTAGACGTTCAGCGCAAATTTTCTGATTACCTTATGGAAGTTATGGGTTTGGACAGAAACCATTGCACCATTGGCGAAACGGAGCATCCTTTCACGTTGAATTTCAATAGCCGGGACGTTCGAATCACTACGAATTATTCCGAAAACAGCCTTGCTGACTCACTTTATTCCGTGGTTCACGAAGGCGGTCACGCACTTTACGAGCTGAACGTTGACCCTGCTTACGACTACAACTGCCTCAGCGGCGGAGTTTCTATGGGTATTCACGAAAGTCAGTCCCGTTTCTATGAAAATATTATCGGTCGCTCCAAAGCCTTTGCGAAGGCGATTTTCCCCAAGGTTAAAGAATTTTTCCCCACTCAGCTTGAGGGTGTTGATGCGGATATGTTCTACCGCGCAATCAATAAATCTCAGCCCTCACTTATCAGAACTGAAGCGGACGAATTGACCTATTCTTTCCACGTTATGATTCGCTACGAAATCGAAAAACAGCTTATCGGCGGCACTTTGGAAGTTAAGGACGTTCCCTCAGAGTGGAACAGGCTTTATAAAGAATATTTGGGCGTTGACGTTCCCGACGATAAACACGGTTGCTTGCAAGATTCCCACTGGTCAGGCGGATCCTTCGGATATTTCCCCTCTTACGCGTTGGGTAGCGCTTACGGCGTGCAGATGCTCCGCAAAATGGAAGATGAAATTGACGTTTGGGGCGCAGTTGAAAAGGGCGACCTTGCACCCATTACCGCTTGGCTTAAAGAAAAAGTACATAAATTCGGTTGCCTCAAGGACCCTGCAGATATTTTGAAAAACGCAGTAGGCGGCGAATTTGACCCCAAATACTATGCAGAATATTTGGAAAATAAATTTTCAGCCCTTTACGGCTTTTAATTTATGAAAAAACAGGAATTTTTAGAAGGCGTCAAGGACGGTTTACCTATTTGCCTTGGGTATTTCCCCGTTTCAATGGCTTTTGGGCTCTCTGCCGTGCTTTCGGGAATGCCAATTTGGGCGACGATTCTCATTTCGATGACCAATCTCACCAGCGCAGGGCAGTTTGCGGGAGTGAATCAGTTGGTGGCTCACGGCTCAATGATTGAGCTTGCCTTTTCAACGTTCATCATCAACGTGCGCTATTTTCTTATGTCACTTTCCGTTTCGCAAAAGGCGGATTCGAAAATGAATATTTTCAAGCGGTTGGCGGTGTCCTTCGGCATAACCGATGAGATTTTCGCCGTTTCCGTCCAGCGCAAGTGTGCGGTTTCAGCTACATATATGGCAGGGCTGATTCTCATTTCTTACGCCGGATGGGTTGGCGGCACGGTTTTCGGGGCAGTTGCAACCTCCGTTATGCCGGAGATTCTTTCAAACGCTATGGGCATTGCCCTTTACGGTATGTTCATCGCAATAGTAATTCCTCCTGCGAAAAAACAGAAAAACGTGATGATAACTGTGCTTTTGGCAATGTCCCTCAGCCTTGCATTTAATTTTGCACCGTATCTTTCTGAAATTTCAAGCGGTTGGGCAACGATAATCGTCACCGTGGCGGTAAGCGCATTTGCGGCAACTCTCTTCCCCATAGTGGCGGTAAAGGAGGGCAACTGCAATGAAAATTAGTTATATTTTAATTGGAATCGCAGTTATGGCAGGCGTAACCTATCTTATCAGAATGATTCCAATGGTTTTTCTTAGAAAAAAGATAAACAGCGTATGGTTTCAGTCGTTTTTGTACTACGTTCCATATGCGGTTCTTACCGCAATGACCGTGCCCGCCGTATTTTCAAGCACGGGAACTCCAATCAGCGCAATTGTAGGCTTTGCAGTTGCCATAATTCTTGCATTTTTTGAGCGAAAATTACTGTTTGTAGCACTAGGTGCTTCATTTGCGGCTCTTATTACACAGCTTTTAGGCTTTTAAACTGTACAATTTGATTTTATGAAAGGAGAATAAACTATGCTCAAAGCAGAATCGGCTCGCTTGCGCGAAAAGCAGATTTTTGAGGAGTGGCCAGTTGGTAAATCCGTTGCGGCAATGATAGTTCCCACCATTATCAGCCAAATTATCATAGTTTTGCACAATATTGCAGATACTTGGTTCGTAGGTCTTGCAAATAACCCCGATTCCTTCGCGGCGATTTCCCTTTGTCTGCCCGTTTATTCTTTCCTTTCAGGCTTCAGCAATCTTTTCGGAGTGGGGGCAGCCGGCGTGGTTGCCAGAGCTTTGGGGAAGAAACATATCTTTGAGGCGAAAAAGGCTTTCTCTCTGGCTGTTTACGGCAGTTTGATTATCAGCATAATTTATTCCCTTGTAATGCTTCTTTTCGGTAAACCGATTTTATATCTTATCGGTGCGGATTCTGCCACCGTGGGCTACTCCCTGAGCTATACGTTTTTTATCATTGTCCTTGGCGGAGTTCCCGCCATTCTGGCAATGACTTTCTGCCACCTTATACGTGCCGTGGGCAATTCCAAGCAGGCGAGCTTCGGTATGATTTTAGGGGCAATTCTAAATATTTTCCTTGATGCGTTCTTTATGTTTTTGGTTTTCTCCGAGGGCAAAGAGGTGGAAGCTGTGGCTGTGGCTACGGCGCTTTCAAATCTGGTGTCATTCATCTATTTTTTGGTAGTGATTTTCAAAAATAAGGATAACGGAATTTTCTCATTTGCCGCAGATTTCCGCAAAATTAAAGAAAATTTGCTTTGTATGGGCGAAATTCTCCGCGGTGGAATTCCAAGCTTTTGTATGATAACTTTGGCTATGATTTCCAACTGCGTGCTCAATTCTATGATGTCCGCTTTGGGCAGCGAAGCTGTGGCAGGCATCGGAATCGTGCGCAAAATCGACCAGCTTGCCCACGCTGTAAACCAGGGCACAACTCAAGGTATGCTGCCTCTTGCGGCGTATTGCTACACTTCTAAAAAATACGATAGAATGTGGTCTGTGGTGAAATGGTCAACTGCGGTAACTATGTTCGTTTCAATCCTCAGCTTCGCACTTTCAGAGCTGATTCCGACACAATTGGTGTCTCTTTTCATTCAAGACCCCCTCACCGTGTCCTACGGCTCAGAATTTTTGCGAATAATTTGCATTGCCGTGCCCATTTACTCCTTTATTTTCATAATTATCTCTCTATTTCAAGCGGTAGGACGCTCCGTAACGCCATTTTTGCTTTCAATTTTGCATAAAGGCACCTTGGACATTCTGCTTATGTTCATTATTCGCAGTAATTCTGACTTGAAAAATATCCTTTGGGCAACTCCCGTTTCTGAGGTTGTCGCCTTGGTTACAACGATAATTTTGCTGATTTCTTTTGTTGTGAAATTAAAGAATAAATAAATTTGAAAATTAGTTTTTTATATATGGGGGAATCTTATTTTTTTCGTAAAAATGAGATTCCCCCATATTTAATTTATACACAACATTTTTATTTTCGATTTCTATAAAAAAAATTTTCCATTCACCTACTTGTATCTTGCAAAAAAATGTGTTATACTATAACGTGTTAAAGTGTTTTCAAAAACGCTTATATTCGAAGTATGGAAGAGGGAATTCTATTTGAAAATCGCAATCGCAGGTTACGGTAACCTTGGTAGGGGCGTTGAAGCCGCTGTGAGAAAAACTCCCGATATGGAGCTTGTTGCAGTGTTTTCAAGGCGCGACCCGACCTCCGTTAAAACTCGCACCGGAGTTCCTGTTTACAAAATGGAAGATGCAGTTAAAATGAAAGATGACATCGACGTTGTCATTCTTTGCGGCGGAAGCGCTACCGATTTGCCCGAGCAGACTCCTGCGCTGGCAGAACATTTCAACGTTGTAGACAGTTTTGATACCCACGCAAAAATCCCACAGCATTTCGCAAACGTAGACGCCGCTTGCAAAAAAAGCGGTAAAGTGGGAATTATTTCTATCGGATGGGACCCCGGGTTATTCTCTTTGAACAGACTTCTCGGTCAAGCGGTTCTCCCCGACGGCAAGGACTACACTTTCTGGGGCAAGGGCGTCAGCCAGGGCCATTCAGATGCAATCAGACGCATCAAAGGCGTAAAAGACGCACGCCAGTATACCATTCCCGTTGACGAAGCCGTTGCAAAAGTCAGAAACGGTGAAAATCCGGAGCTTACTACCCGTGAAAAACACACCCGTGAATGTTTCGTTGTTGCCGAAGAGGGTGCAGACCTTGCGGCTATTGAAAATGAAATTAAAACTATGCCCAACTATTTCGCTGACTACGACACCACGGTTCATTTCATTTCTGAAGAAGAACTGAAACGCGACCACAGCGGCATTCCCCACGGAGGTATGGTTCTCAGAAGCGGCTTGACGGGGCTTGAAAATGAAAACAAACACCTTATTGAATTTAAACTGACTTTGGATTCCAACCCCGAGTTTACTTCAAGCGTTCTCGTTGCATATGCGAGAGCTGCTTATAGACTCAGCAAAGAGGGCGTTAGTGGCTGCAAGACCATTCTTGACATTGCCCCCGCCTACATTCACCCACAATCGCTCGACGAACTTCGCAGAACAATTCTTTAATATAAAATCATTTGAAGGAGTAATATACATATGAATCAGGATATGATAGTAATTCTTGACCTTGGCAGCCATAATAATACGGTTATTGCCAGAGCAATCAGAGACCTTGGCGTTTACAGCGAAATCAAGGCTCACGACATTACCGTTGACGAGCTTAAAGCTCTCCCCAACGTTAAAGGTATCGTAATCAGCGGCGGCGAAAATAACATTATCGACGGCAAAGAAATCGACGTTTACCCCGAAATCTACGATGCAGGCTATCCCGTTATCGCATTCGACCACGCTCTCGCAAAGGTTGAAAATAAAAAATACCCCGCTTGCGAAAATTGCTTGAAAGAAGAACTCAAAAAATTCGTATTTGATACCTGCAAAGCAGAAGCTAACTGGAATATGAAAAACTTCGTTGCTGACCAGGTTGAAATCGTCCGCAAACAGGTTGGAGATAAGAAAGTTCTCCTCGCCCTCTCAGGCGGCGTAGACTCTTCCGTTGTATCCGCACTTCTCATTAAAGCTATCGGCAATCAGCTCACTTGCGTTCACGTTAACCACGGTCTTATGCGCAAGGGCGAATCCGAGCAGGTTGTTGAAGTTTTCCAGAACCAGCTCCACGCAAATCTCGTTTACGTTGACGCTTCCGAAAGATTCCTCGGCAAGCTTGAAAATGTTGACGATCCCGAAAAGAAGAGAAAGATCATCGGTGCGGAATTTATCCGAGTATTTGAAGAAGAAGCTCGTAAACTTGACGGAATCGAATTCCTCGCTCAGGGTACGATTTACCCCGATATTATCGAATCAGGCACGAAAACAGCAAAAATGGTTAAATCCCACCACAACGTTGGCGGTCTCCCCGAAGATATGCAGTTCAGCCTCGTTGAACCCCTTTATCAGCTCTTCAAAGACGAAGTTCGCGCTTGCGGCGTAGAACTTGGCTTGCCCTACAATATGGTTTACAGACAGCCGTTCCCAGGCCCCGGTCTCGGAGTTCGCTGCCTTGGCGCTATCACTAAAGACAGACTTGAAGCAGTTCGTGAGTCCGACGCAATTCTCCGTGAAGAATTCGCAAATGCAGGTCTTGACAAGAAAGTTTGGCAGTACTTCACCGTTGTTCCCGACTTCAAATCAGTTGGCGTTAAGAACAACGCACGTTCTTACGATTACCCCGTGATCATCCGCGCCGTAAATACTATCGACGCAATGACCGCTTCCATCGAGGAGCTCGAATGGCCCATCCTCAAAAAGATCACCAACCGTATCCTCGCCGAAGTTCCCAATGTCAACAGAGTTTGCTACGACCTTTCACCCAAACCCTGCGCAACGATCGAGTGGGAGTAATCAGATAAGGCTTATAGGTGGCTTGGAAGCCTTATTCCAAGCCGCTTTTTGCATATTTGACGATTTTGTG
>JAFSHW010000014.1 GCA_017440085.1 Clostridia bacterium | reverse complement strand
GTATTCGATACTGAAGTTTACTCCAACACAGGCGGTCAGGCTTCCAAGGCTTCTCAGGTAGGTCAGGTTGCTCAGTTCGCTGCTGCAGGTAAAGCAATCAACAAGAAAGACCTTGCTCAGATTGCTATGTCTTACGGTTACGTATACGTTGCTCAGATCGCTATGGGCGCTGATATGAACCAGACAATCAAAGCTCTTCAGGAAGCTGAAGCTTACAACGGTCCTTCTATCATCATCGGTTATGCACCTTGCGAAATGCACGGTGTTAAGGGCGGTATGATCAACTGTCAGTCTGAAATGAAGAAAGCTGTTGAAGCTGGTTACTGGCAGATGTTCAGATACAATCCTGCTCTCAAAGCAGAAGGCAAGAACCCCTTCACAATCGACTCTAAGGAACCCTCTGCAAGCTACGTTGACTTTATCAAGTCTGAAACACGTTACAGCCGTCTTGCACAGCAGTTCCCCGAAAGAGCTGAAGAACTCTTCGCTAAAGCTGAAGCTAACGCAAAAGCTAAATACGAAAGACTTCTCAAACTTACAGAACTCTATCAGTAATTTCTGAAGTTGACATAATTTAAAAATTGCGAGGGAACCTTGTTTTCACGAAAAAATAAGGTTCCCTCGCGCCCCTTCCAACAAAACCGAGTATGGCTCACTATAACAGTAAAAAGATAACCGCCAACATTTGTAAGCGTAGGCGGTTATCTTTTTTTATATTTATTGTGTTTCAGTAAAAATCAATCCACATCTTCAACGACTTCTGCAGGGGGTTCATCCAGGCAGAAAGGATTTTTTAGAAGTTTTTTCATCATTTTAAGGGCAGAAGCGAAGTAAAAGCCATCGCAAATGCGCTCGTCAGTTGAAACGTTATATTCCATATAGCGCTTTTGTTTTACCGTTCCATCAGCCTGAAGCTCATTTTTGCGTTCCGCAGCTCCGAAAGAAAGGAATACGGGCACGTTGCCGAAATCGTAAAGGTGGTGGTATATGGGTGGAATACCCAAAGAGCCCATTGAAGTTATGAAAAATGAGCCGTGGAAGGGGCTGACTTTTTCCAAAAATCGGGGAAGCATTCCGAAATAATCCAAAAACCTTAAAGTTGCAACTGCAAATCTGAGGCAAAGACCCGGCACGTAGCTGAGCGCTTTTGCCGCATTGTCAAATCCGCCGCCGGGATTAGCTCTGTAATCATCAATGACTTTATTCATTTCTCTATAAACGTCTTCTGCTGTGGCATCCGGTTTGAAGCGGACTTTTATAACTGTTTCCGGGGAATCCAAGCTCATATCAAGTTTAATGGTCAGCATAACGTCAATGGCGTTTCGTGCAAAAATCCTTTGACCGGAGATGAAACGGTTCACTCCGGGGCGCTGAGAAACAACTCTGATATATGATGCAATAATTACGTGCATCATTCCGAAGCCTTTCAAGCCCTCGTCTCTCTTCTTGCGTATGTACTCTTCAGCTTTTTCAATGTCAAACTTATCGCGAATGTAGTTTGACGACGTCACCCTCGTTTTCATAATGTAAGGTGAAACGTAGCTCATAGGGATAAGGCTCCTCAATCGTCTGCCGTCATAGCGGTCGCCAAAGCGTCTTTTTCTCTCTTTCATAATGATTTCCCCTTAATTTTTTTCTTTTTTTGAATTTTTCTTTATCTACCTGAAAACATTATAACATATTTCGACATATTTTGCAAGCCTTTTTGGAAAAATTAAGAAATTATTGTATGAATATTTAGTCAACTTGCTTTTTTGTGAGGGAGTGCGGGGAAAACTTTCTTTCCCTGTAAAAAGAAGGTTCCCCCCGAATAACTGTTTTTCAAATTTTATCTTTCCACAAATGTGTCGCACTGAGTTTCGCAACTGTCTTTGGGGTGCTTGCCTGAAATGGAGATGTTTTCCGCGCAGCATTCTCCGTCACTGTTGTGGGCGCAGTTTTCCACGTCGCATTCAATATAAGCTCTTTCGCAAGAGTTTTTGGCAACGCTCATTGTTGCGGTTGATGGCGTAAAGCTGTCGCAGCAAGTTTCACAGCATTCGCAGGCATTATCGCCGCCCACGTGAATATCACCAAGGGCGCAGCTTGCCTCGCAGTTAAAAGCGCAGGTCATTGCAGTACATTTAATATGAGTCATTTGAATTCACCTTTTAGTTTGAATTATTTTGGCGGCATTCAGCCGTCGGATATAGTCTTTCCTTTTTTGATACAAATATTACTTTTAATTTAAAGTTGATTTTTAATGATGAAGTTTTAAAAAATGGATAAGAGGGAAGCTTTTTAGAGTTCTTCAAAAAAATAAGCCGCAGAAAAATTTCGGCGGCTGTTGACAAATATTGCGTTTTATGTTATAATGTTGGCGGAGTTACTAAACGGTGGCGGTCGCTTCCTTTGTAAGAGGAAGTGTGAAATCTTTTGCCTTCCTCTTGTATAGAGGGAGGTGATGTAAATGGAATACATAACTTTAGAAGACATTCTTCTGATAGGAACGTTTTTATTAGCGTTTGCAAAATTCATAATTTATGTCAGTAATAAAAAAAGATAACCGCCCACGCTTGCAAATGTTGGCGGTTATCTTTTAACCAAAACTATGGAAGCGACCGTCACGGTAACTCCCTTTTACGTTTATATTATAGCACAGTTTTTTATTTTTGTCAATAGCTGCTACAAAGATTTTGTTATTAACGGAATCTTTAGGGCGGCTACTTTTTTACTGTTATAGTGAGCCGAACTCGGTTTTGTTGGAAGGTGGAGTAATTGTTTATAAGAAATTACCTTTTCATCTGAAAAAGTCATTTTTTTCATTTTTCGCTGAATTTGTGTTGTTTTTGTGCGATTTTGACATTTTTTTATCATTTTTTTGACTATGATTCGATTCTGTTCTTATTATTTTTAGCATCAAGACATAAAAAAATCATAGAAAACTACTTTACAGTTTCGCAGAAATGTAGTATAATATATAGGTGTAAATATGTTATGATTCAGCTCAGATGTGATTTTGCCACCTTTGAGTGATTTCCTTGTGTAAAAAAGGGGATTTTGGTGGGAATGGAAGGTCACGTCTCAGACATAGAAAGAAAAGGAGAGCCTATGAGCAACAAAATTTATCTTGTTTTGGAAAACGGCGATGTTTTCGAAGGTAAGAGCTTCGGCGCACCGATCAGAGAAGATTCTCCCGTTATCGGTGAACTCGTTTTTACAACGGGTGCAACGGGTTATCTTGAAACAATCACAGATCCTAACTTCTGCGGGCAGTTTGTTATTCAGACATTCCCGCTTATCGGCAATTACGGCGTTATCAGCGCCGAAACTATCGGTGAAACCTCTTATTTAAAAGCTTATATAGTCAGAGAATGGTGTGAAGAACCCTCGAATTTTAGATGTGAGGGTGATCTTTCCACCTTTTTATTTAATAAAGGCGTTCCCGGTCTTTACGATATTGACACTCGCGCTCTTACGAAAATAGTAAGAGATAACGGCGTTATGAACGCTGCGTTGACTACCGACCCTAACTTTGACGCTAAACTTCTTAAAGATTACAAAATCGCAAATCCCGTTGCAACGGTTGCAAAAAATGAAACTGCAGAGTACCCCGTTGAAAATGCTTCGAACAAAGTGGTTCTTTGGAATATGGGCGTTACTCGCCACGCTGAAGAGTACCTTAACGCTCTCGGTTGCAGCGTCGTTTCAGTTCCTGCAAGCGCTACTGCTGAAGAAATTCTTGCAATGGCGCCCAACGGTGTTGTGGTTTCAGACGGTCCCGGCGACCCCAAAGATAACGGCGCAGTGGTTGAAGAGCTTAAAAAAGTTCTTGCCGCAAAAGTTCCCGTTCTCGGTATCAGCCTTGGTCACCAGCTTCTTGCCCTTGCCAACGGCGCAGATACATACAAGCTGAAATACGGCCACAGAGGCGGAAATCAGCCTGCCAAACACCTTGAAACAGGCAGAATTTACGTTACCTCTCAGAACCACGGCTACGCTGTTTGCGAAAAAACTCTTCCCCAGGGTGCAGAAGTTATCTTCACAAATATCAATGACGGTTCCTGCGAAGGTATCAAATATGAAAACGGTCTTTCCGTTCAGTTCATTCCCGTTGCAACAGGCGGTATGAACGCCACAGCATTCATCTACGATGAATTTGTTAAAATGCTTCAAGGAGGTAAGAACTGATGCCATTAGATAAATCCATTAAAAAGACCCTCGTTATCGGTTCAGGTCCTATAGTTATCGGTCAGGCTGCGGAATTTGACTACGCAGGCACTCAGGCGTGCAGAGCTCTTCGCGAAGAAGGCATTGAGGTAGTTTTGGTAAACTCCAACCCTGCTACCATTATGACTGATAACGATATGGCGGATAAAATTTACATTGAACCCCTTACAATTAACGTTATCAAACGTATTATCGAAAAAGAAAAGCCCGACTCACTTCTTTCCACATTGGGTGGTCAGACAGGTCTTACACTTTCTATGCAGTTGGCAAAAGAAGGCTTCCTTGCTAAGCACAACGTAAAGCTTCTTGGCGCTGACCCCGAAACTATCGACAAAGCTGAAGACCGCCAGACTTTTAAAGACACGATGATGAAAATCGGTCAGCCTGTAATTCCTTCATTGGTAGTTACTGACGTTGTTTCTGCAGTTGAATTTGCAGATTCAATCGGTTACCCCGTAATCGTTCGCCCTGCGTTCACCCTTGGTGGCACAGGCGGTGGTATGGCTAAAGACCGCGAAGAGCTTTTTGAAATTTGTGAAAACGGTCTCAGACTTTCACCTATCGGTCAGGTTCTTATTGAAAAATCCGTTGCAGGCTGGAAAGAAATCGAATTCGAAGTTATCCGAGACAGCGTTGGTAATATCATCACCGTCTGCAGTATGGAAAACGTTGACCCCGTCGGCGTTCACACAGGTGACTCAATCGTAGTTGCTCCTGCAGTAACACTTTCAGATAAAGAATATCAGATGCTGAGAACAGCTGCTCTTGAAATGGTTTCCGAGCTTAAAGTAAACGGCGGCTGTAACTGCCAGTTCGCTCTTAATCCCGATAGCTTTGAATATGCTGTTATCGAGGTTAACCCCAGAGTTTCCCGTTCTTCAGCCCTTGCTTCCAAGGCAACAGGCTTCCCCATTGCGAAGGTTGCGGCAAAAATCGCCATCGGCTACCAGCTTGACGAAATCCCCAATGCAATCACAGGCAAAACTTACGCTTGTAACGAGCCCGCTATCGACTACCTCGTAGTTAAACTCCCCAAATGGCCCTTTGATAAATTCGTTTACGCTAAGAGAACTCTCGGC
>JAFSHW010000013.1 GCA_017440085.1 Clostridia bacterium | reverse complement strand
GGTACCTTTTCACGCGAAAAGGTACCCCGCCCCTATAAAAACTATATATCTACTTATTTCACAATATCTTTTGTGAGTTCAAGAGTATCTCTTGCGATTGTAAGCTCTTCATCCGTGGGGATTACGAACATACGAACCTTGGAGTCGGGTGTGGAAATGTCGATTTCTTTACCTCTGAGAGCATTTTTCTCTGCGTCGATCTTAACGCCGAGGAACGCAAGTTTTTCAGCAACCCTTGCTCTGTAATGGGGGTTGTTTTCACCGATACCGCCTGCGAAAGCGATTGCGTCGATGCCGCCCATAGCTGCAGCAAATCCGCCTATGTATTTAACGAGCTGGTGGCAGATCATGTTTTCGATAAGAATAGCTCTTTCGTCGCCGTCTTTAGCAGCCTGTTCGATGTCACGGTTGTCGCTTGTTTTCTGAGAAACGCCGAGAATACCGGACTTTTTATTCATAATATTGTCGATTTCCTTAGGTGTGAGGTTTTCTTTTTCCATAAGGAGAGGAATAATAGCAGGGTCAATGGAGCCGCAACGTGTACCCATCATGATACCTTCAAGGGGTGTAAGACCCATCGTTGTATCGAAGCATTTGCCGCCGTCAACAGCAGCAATGGAAGAACCGTTACCAAGGTGGCAGGTTACGATCTTTGTTTCCTTGGGGTCCTTACCCAACATAGCAGCAGCTCTGCCGCTAACGTATCTGTGGGAAGTTCCGTGGAAGCCGTATCTGCGGATTCTGTATTTTTCATAGTATTCGTAGGGAAGCGCGTAGAGGTAAGCGTAGTCGGGCATCGTCTGGTGGAAGCCTGTGTCGAAAACTGCTACCTGGGGAACGCCGGGCATAATAGCTTCGCAAGCGCGGATACCTGTAAGGTTGTGGGGATTGTGCAAGGGACCAAGTTCGCAGCATTCTTCAATAGCAGCGATAACATCGGGATTAACGATAACTGAACCGCTGAATTTTTCGCCGCCGTGGAGAACTCTGTGGCCAACTGCCTTGATTTCATCCATAGATTTGATAACGCCGTGTTCGGGGTCAGTAAGAGTTTTAACTATGATCTGAATAGCTTCGCCGTGGTTAGCCATCTGAACGTCGATTTTGTAATCGTCTTTGCCGGGAACCTTGTGCTTGAAATTACCCCCTGCAATACCGATTCTATCGCACATACCTTTTGCGAGTACGTTTTCGTTGGACATATCAATCAACTGATATTTGATTGAAGAACTGCCTGCATTGATAACGAGAACTTTCATTTAATGTCACTTTCCTTTATACAAATTTTATTTTACACTTAATTATATCATATACATATGAAAAATCAACGAATTCGCAGTGTTTTCAATAAATTGTCAATTTTAGTCGCCGCAAATTCCGTCTGCCAGCTTTGCGTAATCGAAAATCGAAAGGGCTTCTCCCCTGACGGTTTCCGAATAACCGCAATTTTTAATAATTTCCGTGGCTTCAGCCTTTGAGATTTTGAACTCGTTTGCAAGATTATTTGAAAGAGTTTTTCTTCGCATTGCAAAAGCGGCTCTGATAACACGGAAAAATACGCTTTCGTCCTTGACCGCAACGGGAGGCGGAACTATATCAAGGCGAATTACAGAAGATGAAACTTTAGGCGCAGGCATAAACGAGCCGGGGGAAACGGTGAAAAGGTTCTTAACCTCTGCCCTGTAATTTATTGACGCTGTTACAGAACCGTATTCCGCAGTGTTTGGCTTGGAGCAAAAACGCTGTGCAAGCTCCTTTTGAACCATCACGGTGATGCTTTTTATAGGCGCATCGCACTCCAAAAGCTTCATAATAATTGGGGTGGTTATGTAATAGGGCAGATTTGCGCAAACGTAAAGCTCTTTGCATCCCAATTTTTCGCAGAGGGCGGCAATATCAACGTTGAGAATATCTTCGTTGATAACCGTTACGTTTCCAAACTCCCCTACGGTTTCTTCAAGGACGGGAATAAGTTTTTTATCAATTTCTACAGAAATTACCCTTTTCGCCCTTTGAACAAGCTCTTTGGTAAGGCAGCCGATGCCCGGTCCGATTTCAAGAACCGTATCTTCCGGCCCGACTCCGCAGCTTTCTGCAATTTTCACGGGAATTGCCGCATTTATAAGGAAATTTTGCCCCAATGACTTGGAAAACGAGAAACCGTGGCGCTCCATAAGGGGCTTAATTTCGGAAATATTGGTAAGATTCATATTATTTCAAAGATTTCAAATAAGCGTTAATGAAGCCATCAAGGTCGCCGTCCATAACTGCGTTTACGTTACCCATTTCGTAGTTGGTGCGATGGTCCTTAACCAATGTGTAAGGCATAAAAACGTAGGAGCGGATCTGTGAGCCCCAGGCAATCTGCATCTGGTCGCCCTTAATATCCTCAATTTTTTCAAGGTGAGCGCGCTCTTTGATTTCAATAAGCTTACTTTTCAGCATTTTCATAGCCTGCTCGCGGTTCTGCTTCTGTGAACGCTCCGTCTGGCAACCAACCACGATACCCGTGGGCAAGTGAATAATTCTGATAGCGGAGTCAGTTTTGTTAACGTGCTGACCGCCGGCGCCGCTTGCTCTGTGGGTTTCAACTCGCAAATCATCTTCGCGGATTTCGATAGTATTATCGTCTTCAATTTCGGGAATAACTTCAACGGAAGCAAAAGAGGTGTGTCTTCTGCCGGAGCTGTCAAAAGGTGAAACACGAACGAGGCGGTGAACGCCGTTTTCTGATTTCAAATAACCGTAAGCATTAACGCCCTCAACCAAAATTTCAGCACTCTTGATACCAGCCTCGTCGCCGTCGAGAATATCAAGAACTTTCACTTTGTAGCCGTGCTGTTCGCCAAAGCGGATATACATTCTGTAAAGCATAAGTGCCCAGTCCTGAGCCTCAGTGCCTCCTGCACCGGGGTGAATGGTTATAATTGCGTTATTTTTATCGTATTCGCCGTTGAGAAGTGTTTCGAGAGTCTGTTTTTCCAGCTCTTTTTCAACGTTTCCAACAGTTTCCACAATTTCTGCGTCGAATTCGTCCGTTTGCTCTTCGCCTGCAAGCTCAATAAGGGTGTAAGCGTCTTCGCAAAGGCTTTCCAAAGCAGCGTATGCGGTAATTTTTTCTTTGAGCTGCTTCTGTTCAACCAAAAGCTTCTGCGCCGCGTCCATATCACCACTCCAGAAATCTGGAGCGCTGCTGACTTTTTCAATCTCGGCGTGCTTTTCTTTGAGAGATTCAAGCTTCATAGCGTCTGCAAGGTCTTCAATCTGCTTTTTCAAACCGTCAAGCTTAAATCTGTAATCGTCAAGAATTATCATAAAAATCTCCTTATTATATAGTGCGTTCATATGGGAACCCCTTATTTTCACGAAAAAATAAAGTTTTCCCAAACCCTTTCCAACAAAACCGGTTTAGGGGGAATAAAAAATTGTTTTAATTTTACCGAAATTATTCATTATTCATTTTTTCAAAGCACTTCCCTATTGGCTCTCTGATAACCAAATCCGCCAAGCTGTCCTTATTGGTGGCAGTTTTATTGATAAGCACCAAATTTTTGCCGCGGAAGTAGTCGATAAGCCCCGCCGCAGGGTAAACAGCCAAGGAAGTGCCGCCGATAATGAATGTGTCGGCGCTTTCGATTGCGTGAACCGCGCCGTTTATCACGTCACCGTCAAGCTGCTCCTCGTAAAGAACAACGTCGGGCTTTATCACTCCGCCGCACTTTTCGCAACGGGGTACACCTACGGAATTTTTGATAAACTCCGCAGAATATTTCGATCCGCATTTTTGGCATTTGTTGCGGTGAACTGAGCCGTGAAGCTCAAAAACACACTTGCTTCCTGCCTTTTGGTGCAGACCGTCTATATTTTGAGTGATAACCGCAGTAAGCTTACCTTGATTTTCCAACTGTGCCAAGAAAATATGGGCAAAATTCGGTTGAGCGTCAAGGCAAATCATTTTATTTTTATAAAAATCATAAAATTCTTCCGTGTTTTCCACGAAAAAACTGTGGGAAAGCATTATTTCAGGTGGATATTTATACCTTTGGTTGTATAAACCGTCCACGCTTCTGTAATCGGGAATACCGCTTTCCGTAGAAACACCTGCACCTCCGAAAAAAACGATTTTCTCGGAGGAGTGGAGTATTGATTTTAATTTTTCTGTTTCAGACATAACCATATTGTAAATGCAAGATGCAGAATGCAGAATTATTCTGCATTTTACACTCTGAATTCTGTATCATATCAGAACTCGCAGCGTTTAGCGATGTAATCAACCAATTCTTCGATCTTGATTCTTTCCTGAGCCATTGTGTCGCGGTCACGGATAGTTACGCAGCCGTCGTTTTCGCTGTCAAAGTCGTAAGTAATGCAGAAGGGAGTACCGATTTCGTCCTGTCTTCTGTAACGCTTACCGATTGAGCCTGCATCGTCAAATTCAACGTTGAAGTGCTTTTTGAGCTCTGCAAACACAACCTCTGCCTTGTCGTTAAGCTTTTTGGAAAGGGGAAGAATTGCAGCCTTAACGGGTGCAAGTGCGGGGTGGAAGTGAAGAACAGTTCTTACGTCGGGCTTTTCGGGGTCGTTGGAAATGTTTTCTTCATCGTATGCTTCGCAAAGGAATGCCAGAACCACACGGTCCGCACCGAGAGAGGGCTCGATTACGTAAGGAATGTAGTGTTCGTTTGCTTCCTGGTCAAAGTATTCCATATTTTCGCCGGAAGTATTCTGGTGCTGAGTAAGGTCGAAGTCTGTTCTGTCAGCAATGCCCCAAAGCTCGCCCCAACCGAAGGGGAATACGAATTCGAAGTCTGTCGTAGCGTTGGAATAATGTGAAAGCTCTTCGGGGTCGTGGTCACGGAGTCTAAGATTTTCTTCCTTAATGCCAAGGCTCAAAAGCCAGTTTTTGCAGTATTCCTTCCAATATGCGAACCATTCAAGGTCTGTGCCGGGCTTGCAGAAAAATTCAAGCTCCATCTGCTCAAATTCACGTGTTCTGAAAGTGAAGTTACCGGGTGTGATTTCGTTTCTGAAGCTCTTACCGATCTGACCGATACCGAAGGGAAGCTTCTTTCTTGTGGAACGCTGAACGTTTTTGAAGTTTACGAAAATACCCTGCGCAGTTTCGGGGCGAAGGTAAATTTCAGATTTGCTG
>JAFSHW010000012.1 GCA_017440085.1 Clostridia bacterium | reverse complement strand
GAAGCTGAAGCCCTGCTCCGTGAAATTATGAACATTCCGGAAAACTACAAAGTATTATTTCTTCAGGGAGGAGCATCTTCCCAGTTTTCGATGATTCCCCTCAACCTGATGAAGAAAAAGAAGATCGACCTTGTTCTCACGGGTATGTGGGCTAAAAAGGCTTGCGACGAAGCTTCCCGTTACGGTGAAGTAAATGTCGTAGCATCTTCCAAAGACAAGACTTACAACTACATTCCCGAGCTTGACAGCTCCAAATTCAACCCCGATGCAGACTATTTCTATATCTGCCAGAACAACACCATTTACGGTACAAGAATTAAGAATCTTCCCGATACAGGCGATGTTCCCCTGGTTGCAGACCTTTCTTCCTGCATTCTCAGCGAACCTGTTGACGTTTCCAAATACGGCATCATTTTCGCAGGCGCACAGAAGAACATGGGCCCCGCAGGTTTGACAGTTGTTATTATCCGTGAAGATCTTATCACCGAAGCTATGGATATTACTCCCGTAATGTTTAAGTACCAGATTCATGCCGATAACGGTTCCATGTACAACACTCCCCCCACATACGCTATTTACGTATGCAAATTGGTTCTTGAATGGGTTAAGAGCCTTGGCGGTCTTGAAAAAATGGCTGAAATCAACAACAAGAAGGCTGCTATGATCTACAACTTTCTTGACAATTCCGAAATGTTCAGCGCTACAGTTGCTAATCCCGATGACCGTTCTATCATGAACATTCCTTTCGTTACGGGTAATGACGAACTCGACGCTAAATTCGTTAAAGAAGCTACTGCTGCAGGTTTCGTTAACCTTAAAGGCCACCGTTCTGTTGGCGGTATGAGAGCAAGTATTTACAACGCTATGCCCGTTGAAGGCGTAGAAAAACTTGTTGAATTTATGGCTGAATTCGAAAAGAACAATAAGTAAGGATTTGAAGACAATGTATAAAATTAAAACTCTCAATAAGATTTCTAAAGTAGGTCTTGCAAATCTTGACCTTACTAAATATACTTGCGGCGATAACGAAGAAGCTGCTGACGGTATTCTTGTTCGTTCCGCAGCTATGCACGACTATGAATTTAACCCTGAACTCAAGGGAATTGCTCGTGCAGGTGCAGGTGTAAATAATATTCCCCTTGATAGATGCACAGAAGCAGGCATCGCAGTTTTCAATACTCCGGGTGCTAACGCTAATGGCGTTAAAGAGCTTGCAGTTTGCGGTATGCTCCTCGCTTGCCGTGACGTTGTCGGCGGTGTAAATTGGGTTAAAGCAAACAAAGATGAAGAAGGTATTGCAAAACTCGTTGAAAAGGAAAAATCCAAATTTGCAGGTACTGAAGTTGCAGGAAAAACTCTCGGTATCATCGGTCTTGGTGCTATCGGTGGACCTCTTGCCAACGCTGCAGTTGCTCTCGGTATGAAAGTTATCGGCTGTGACCCCTATATGTCCGTTGATGCGGCTCTCAAAATCAACAGCGCAGTAACAAAGGTTGATTCAAGAGAAGAAGTTTTCGCTAAAGCAGATTTCATTTCCGTTCATACACCTCTTATCGACAACGCTGACCCCAAAATCAGAACGAAGCATATGATCAACAAAGATACTATCGCTCTTATGAAAGACGGCGTTATAGTTCTTAACTTCGCTCGTGACGCTCTTGTTAATGACGACGATATGGAAGAAGCTCTTAAATCCGGTAAGGTAAGACGCTACGTTACAGACTTCCCCAATGCTCGCACGGCAGGTATGGAAGGTATTATCGCTATTCCTCACCTTGGTGCTTCCACAGAGGAATCTGAAGATAACTGTGCTGTAATGGCTGTTAAAGAGCTTACAGACTTTATCGAAAACGGAAACACGGTTAACAGCGTAAACTTCCCCAACGTTTCTTGCGAAAGAAGCTGCGGCACAAGAATTTGCGTTCTTCACAAGAATATTCCCAATATGATCAGCGTTATGGCTTCCGCTTGCGGCGAACTCGGCCTTAACATCGAGCATATGCAGAGTAAGAGTAAGGGCGAAATTTCATACGCTATCATAGACCTTAACGAAGTTGTTGACGCAACTGCAATCGTTGCAAAACTTCAGTCTGTTGACGGTATTATGAATGTTTCTATAAGATAATATTAAACTGAAAAAATATAAAACGGAGAAACTAAAAAGTTTCTCCGTTTTTTTGCTATTAAAATAATTCTCTTAAAACGAGATCTGTTTCCCCCGGATTTAATCCAACTTCTACTCGGAGTACTTTGGGGTTGGTGCGGAAGTCCTTTCTGACCATTTCTCTCAATTCCGTACCGCCGTGATAGCCGTGGATAATCCTCAATCGGTATGCAGATTTCGGAATTGCTTTTAATCTGCTTCCGATAAGCGTTTTCGCCTGCATTTTTGTCATTCCGTGTATATCCAATTCTAATATTCCGGGTGTGGGCAGGTCTGATTTTTTCATTTTTCAAGTATCTCCAAGGCGTTTTTATAGAAAATTCTCTCTGAATCTGCCGCAGTAAGTCCCATTTTTTCAATATGATCTATTGAATCGGACATTTTTTTCCAGGGGCAGTCGGAAGCGAAAAGGACTTTATCCGTGCCGTGGCGCAGAATCATTTCTTTCATTCTCATTGGGTCAATTTCATTTGCGGTGAAGGACGTGTCAAAGTAAATATTCTTGCCTACAAGGAAGTGGTCTACCATATCCCAGCATCTGTAACCGCCGAAATGCGCTGCAATAACCGTGAGATTTGGGAACATATCTATAATTTTTCTCATTCTGTCTGGGGTTGCGTGAACAGGAGGCTCGAAGCCAAGGTCACAGCCTGCGTGGAAAGTTATGGGAAGCCCCAAAGCCTGGCATTCCTCATATATGGGAAGAGCTTTTTCATCGTCAATGAAAAAATTCTGGTATTCGGGATGAAGCTTGATTCCGTAAATCCCTAATTTTTTTATTCTTTTAAGCTCGTCGATTTTATCCTCCGCATCGGGGTGAACTGAACCGAAAGTATAAAACGGCAATCGGTTATTTTCAGACGATACGTTGTTTATTGTGGTCTGTTGTGTGGGCGCAGTTGCTATATTTAAAAGAACAGCTCTGTCAACTCCCCATTCCTTCATTTTTGCAAGAGTATCCGAAACCGTCGCATCTGTTTGCGGTTCAATTCCTGCCATTTCCGCAAGCTTGGGTATTACTTTTGGCGCAAGCTTATCAGGGAAAGTGTGAACGTGAAAATCTATTATCATAAAAACAGCCTTTCGATAAATAATACCATAATTATACAGCAAAATTTGCGTAAAATCAAGTCTTTAGTACAATTTATTTTGCCCGTAATAAGAGTTTTTTGTTGACAATAATATGAATAATTATTTTATCCGTTGATATTTTTGTCGATTTATGATATAATCTAGAGTGGGTATTTATGTAACATATTAAATAAATAAAAAAACAAAACTAATTATGATTAGAGGTTATATGTTATGAGCAAAGTATACGGTGTAGTTCTCATTGGTTGCGGTCACATTGGTCAGGAACATATCGAAAATATTTATTACAGAGATAATATCAAAATCGTTGGTGTGGTTGACTACGTTTTGGAAAGAGCAGAGCTTTTTTCAAGAAAATATTCCTGCGGTGAAAAGGTTCTTTATTCCACCGACCATAAGGAAATGATTGCTCGCGACGACGTTGATATAGTTATTGTTGCCACATACGTTAATACTCATCTTCAGATTTTGAAAGATTGCCTTGCTGCAGGTAAACACGTTCTTTGTGAAAAACCCATTGCCTCAACGGTTGAAGAAGGTAAAGAGTTTTACGATCTTGTTAAGGCTTCCGATAGAAAGGTTCTTGTGGCTCACATTCTTCGCCACAATGATACATACACCAAAGCTGCCGAGCTTATCCACCAAGGACTTATTGGTGACGTAAGACTTATCAGAATGGTTCAGAACCACCATATTATGAACAGAGAAAGATATGCGGCACTTCTTAACGATTGTTCACCAATCGTTGACTGCGGTGTGCATTATATTGACGTCGTTAAATGGTTCACCGGTTGCGATATTGTAAGCGTTGACGGTATGGGTGCCGTTGTAAACGAAGAAAACGTTCCTGAAGGCGGATTTGACTATGGTATGATTTCAATGCGTCTTTCAAACGGCGGTATGGCTTATTACGAAGCAGGTTGGACAAACTCCACTGCATCACAAAATATTAAGGAATTCGTTGGCACTAAGGGCAGAATCAGACTCGTCCTCCGTGATTTCCGCGAAGAGCATAAAGAAGAAGGCGATCTTCTTGAAGTTTACGACGATGCTACGAAGAACTATTCCTTTATAAACATTCACGCGCAATATAAGAATATGAATGCACAGCTTCAGACTCTTATTGATATGATTGAACACGATACTGACGGATTCCCCACAATGGACGACGCTTTTGAAGCTTTCTGCGTTGCTCTTGAAGCTGACGAAAAAATCAGACGCGGAATTAAGAAATATTGGGAAATGAAATCTTTGAAAAAATAATTATGACTGAAAATAAATTTGTTTCCGCAATAATCGTTGCGGCGGGGTCTGCTTCCCGTATGAATAAAGATAAAATAGTTTTGCCTTTGGGGGGAATTCCTTGTATCGGCAGAACCCTTTTGGCTTTTGAAAAAGCAGCAACCGTTAATGAAATTATTGTGGTTACACGCAAGGATTTAATTCCCGTTATAGATAAAATTGCGGCAGATTTTGGTGTGACGAAATACGTTAAATCTGTTGAAGGAGGCTCCTGCCGGCAGGAATCTGCAGCCTTGGGGTTTAATTCTGTATCTGAAAATTGCCAATTCGTTGCGGTTCACGATGGCGCTCGCCCCCTTATAACTCCCGAAGAAATTGACGGTGTAAATGAGGAGGCTTTTGCTTGCGGAAGTGCAATTTGCTGCACGAAGGTTAAAGATACAGTTAAAATTGCAGATAAAAACGGTTTCGTTGAAACAACCTTGCCAAGAGAATCTCTTGTTGCGGTTTCCACACCTCAGACATTTTCAAAAGAGATATACTCTGAAATGGTTGAAAAATTTAAAAACGATTTTTGCCGATTTACAGACGATAGCGCAATGGCAGAACCCTTGGGATATAATGTGAAATTGTATTTTTGCTCTTATTCCAATATAAAGATAACTACCCCTGAAGATGCGCTTTTAGCAGAAGAGCTTCTGAATTCAAAATAAGATTTTGAAAGGATAATATTTCATTTATGAATAATAATTTTGGAAGTGATTTAACAGGAGGAAACGTTGCAAAACAGCTTTTAAAGTTTTGCATCCCTTTTCTTCTTTCAAATTTGCTGCAAGCACTTTATAATATTGCAGATATGTTCATCGTTGGGCAATTTGACGGCCCTGCAGGAATTTCAGGCGTTTCCAACGGCGGTCAGGTAACGCTTCTTATTATCAATTTCGTTGCAGGTCTTGCAGTTGGTGCCACAGTCCTCGTGGCACAGCACGTTGGGGCAAAACGCCACGAAGATGCACAAAAAGCTGTTGCAACGGTGTTTACTCTTATGGCAGTAAGCGGTATTGCAATTTCTATAATTATGGCGTTCCTTTCAGAGCCCATAATGAGGCTTATCCAGACTCCCGAAGAAAGCTTTAAAGAGGCGTTGGATTACGTTAGAATTTGCTCGTACGGTATTGTTTTTACCTTTTTGTATAACGCAATAAGTGGTGTTATGCGAGGTCTGGGCGATTCAAAGCATCCACTTATCTTCGTTGCTATTGCGTGCGTTGTGAATATAGTTCTTGACCTTATTCTCATAGGCGGTTTTAAGATGTCTGCGGCAGGTGCTGCGTGGGCAACCATTGCTTCTCAAGCTATAAGTGTTATTATTTCAGTAGTATATTTGAAGAAAAGTGGGTTTATGTTTGATTTCAAACTAAAGAGCTTTAAAATTCATAGGAAAACCTTGTCCAAAATCTTGAAGATTGGGTTCCCCTCTGCGATTCAGAATGTGGTAACAAGCCTTTCCTTTATGGTTATTACCATTCTCGTAAACGGTTACGGCGTTGACGCTTCTGCTGCGGCAGGTATTGCAGGCAAATTTAACAGCGTTGCAATTCTTCCTATTATTGCTATGTCTATGTCAGTTGCTTCAATGGCAGGGCAGAATATTGGCGCAAGGCTTTACGACAGAGCTCTTGATACAATGAAAACCTCAATCAAGATTTCATTCGTCATTGGCGGTATAATTTTCCTGTTCGTTCAGCTTTTCCCCGGTTTGGTTATTTCCATTTTTGATAATAGCGAAGCCGTTGTGGCATACGGAGTTCAGTATATCAGAGCATTTTCTTTTGATTACATAATTGTCCCCATAGTTTTCAGCGTTAACGGTCTTCTGAACGGAGCAGGTCATACCACCTTCTCACTTTTCAACGGTATGCTTTCAGCAGTTCTTCTCAGAGCTCCTTTTGCTATTCTTTTGGGTGAGGTCTTTGACCTTGGTATGCTTGGCATCGGCCTTGGCGGCCCCATTGCGTCCCTCGGTTCTGCAATTATTGGAATTATTTACGTTAAATCAGGAAGATGGAAGATTAGCAGAATAGAAGGTAAATAAAATCTGCTTATAAGTGAATAAGCATTTTTTCGCTGTTTTTGCGTACACTATAAAATACTATGACTGTTGAAACTATAATAAATTTTATGGAAGAATACGGTTCTTTCATAATTTTCGTGTTGATTTTCGTCGAATATCTTTGTATTCCAGGTTTCCCTGGCGGTGTCTGTATTCCTGCGGCAGGTGTTATTTCCAGAATGGGAAATCTAGAGTTTTTCTCAACCTTTGCTTTTGGATTGGTTGCCGCAACTTTATCTCAAATATTTATTTACGGCATTTGTGTCCTTTTCCACGGTCCTGTGGATAGAGTCTGCCATAAATATAAATTTCTTGAGCGAGCTTACGTGCGGGCAGAAAAGTTCATTGAGAAATGGGGTACTGTCGGTTTGTTTATTGCAAGGGTAGTTCCTCTTGCCAGAGCCTTCGTTTCTTTCCCGGCAGGTATTGCTAAGGTTAATTTTGGTAAATATGTTTTATGTTCTGTGGTCGGAACGGGTATATATATGCTTGTAGGAATGTCTTTGGGATATTTTACTACTGAATTATTTGTGTAAATTTCATAAAAATACTTGACTAAATGAAAAAAATCATATATAATGATAGTATAATTGGATTTTAAGTATTTAATTGAGCTCAAAGTTATAGAATTTGAGGCTCAGCGTGTTACCTTGAGAAAGGAAAATAGATATGAAATTGAGAAAAATATCCGCAAGGGCAATTTCCTTGCTGATGAGCGTTGCGCTTATATTCAGCATTTTGCTTTGCTTTGGAGTTCAATCTTCCGCGTCTGCATTCCCAATTATAAACAGCGATTGCTACGTTATTATGGATGCAACTACGGGACAAGTTATCGTTGAAAAGGGTATGAACCAAAGAATGTATCCTGCAAGTATAACTAAGATTATGACTCTTCTAATTGCTTGCGAGGAAGGTAACCCCGATACTGTGGTTACAATGTCTGAATACGCTACTGTAACCACCGTTCCCAGAGATTCTTCTCATATTGCTTTGACCACAGGTCAAAAGGTAAGAATGGAAGACCTTATTTACGGAGCTATGCTTGCTTCTGCAAACGATGCTTGCAACGGTATTGCTGAATCTATCAGCGGAAGTATTGACGATTTTGCGGTTAAGATGACTGACAGAGCTAAAGCACTCGGTGCAACCAATACTAATTTTGCCAACGCCAACGGGCTTTTTAATGAAAACCACTACACAACTGCTTACGATATGGCGCTTATCACTCGCGAAGCCATTAAAAATGAATTTTTCACTGAAGTTTTCGGAACTGTAAGATACGAAATTGCTCCCGATAATATCAGAAACGTAGTTTTTCCCGTAGCTACAGGTATGGAGCTTTTGAAGCCAAACAATCCTCTTTATTATGAAGGAATAATCGGCGGTAAAACGGGATACATACCTGATGCGGGATATACAGGCGTGGTTGTTGCGGAAAGGAACGGCATCAAGCTTATTGCAGTAACCCTTTCTGCAGATTCTGCAAACGATAGATTTGCAGACCTTGCAAATTTGTTGGACTATGGTTTTGATAATTTCTCAAAAAAGACAGTTACGTCTGAAATGTTTGCACCGCAAACAGTAGACGTGGTTGAAAACGAAAGTATCGTTGCTACGGTTACCGTATATACAGCTAATGATGTTTACTATCTCCTTCATAATGATATTCCCGAATACTCAGTTAGTGTTGTGAAGAATATTCCCGAAACTTACAGCCAGTATAATATTCAACCGTCTTTGACTCTTACCGTTCAAAATAACAATACTCATATGTATTCAAATATTGGTGAGGTTTATCTTAAATTTAATACTCAGCAGCACGATACTCCCTCACCCTTGAACCCCAATTCTCAGACTTCGACGAAGCCTGCTGCAAAGCCATTTTCAATTCCTTTGCCAATTAAAATTATTCTTATAATTTTAGCTGTTATTTTAATACTTATCGGTGTCGTTATCGTAATGTTCCTCGTATCCAATGCGAAACGCAAGCGCAGAGACAGAATGCGCAGACTTCGCAGACAGGCTATGTACGAAGAGAGCAGACGAGATATGATTCTTCAAGAAGAACATAAAAGAAAAGAAAGTCAGTCAGCTAAGAGACGCTGATTACATAATAAAATTATTTGCAAAAGAAAGGCGAATATTATCATGAACGAAAAATTGAAGAACGAACAGATGCAGATCCTTATGCAGGCAATCCTTAACATTGAAACTGAAGAAGAATGCTATGCATTTTTCGATGACCTTTGCACGGTTTCCGAATTGAAGAGCTTGGAGCAGCGTTTTGAAGTTGCTCGTATGCTCAAAGACGGCTGCCAGTATGCGGAAATCGTTACCAAAACAGGTGCCTCTTCCGCAACTATCTCCCGAGTAAACCGCGCGCTTCTTTACGGTGCTGACGGTTACAAGAGAGCTATTGAAAAGCTTGAAAAATAAAGGACTTTTATGAAGTATGACAGTCTTGCCTCCGTTTACGACAGCTTTACGGACGGCTTTGATTACGATAAATATTTAGATTCCGTTTTCGCAAATTGCGAGTCTTTGCCAAAGAGTGGCTTGGCTCTCGATTGCGGAAGCGGAACCGGTACGCTTATTTGCAAATTGAGCAGAAGAGGTTTTAACTGCACCGGTGTGGATATGTCTCCAGAAATGCTGAATATTGCAAGGGAAAAAATCGAAAGCGCAGGCTTTGAACCTCATCTTGTATGCCAGGAGCTTCAGGATATTGATCTTTACGGGGCTTATCACATCGCTTTCTGCTCGCTGGATACAGTAAATCACATTTTGTATAAGCGTGACGTTAAATCTTTTTTTAAGAAGTTATATAATTTTATAGAACCCGGTGGATATTTTATTTTTGACGTTAAGACATCCGCCGCATTTAAAAAAACCGTAGGAATGCAAACTTTCGAGCACGAGGACGGTTCAGTTGCGCTTATTGAGGGTAGCTTTTCTTCAAATACGGCTTATTATTCAATTTCTGTGTTTGAAGCTCAGGAGTCAGGACTTTTTCAAAAATACGAAAGTGAAATTGAAGAGCGCTTTTACAGCGTTGACGAGTTGAAAACTATTCTATCCGCCGCAGGATTCGTGGTGGCAAAGCGTTATAATATGGGCACAAGGCAGATTTGGATTACTGCCAGAGGCGAAAAAACAGGAAAGAAAAAGAATGGATAAACTTTATAAAATAATTTATTGCGATGACCTTCGTATTCATATGGCGGTCATCAACGATATTTCTGAAAGAATTTATTGCCCCGAAGAGTTTGATTCTTCCGAAAACAGGGCTGAATCCATCGTTGCGGCGTCTATTGCGGCAGTTTTAGCTTCAGACCTTAAAGAGGCAAATTCTTCCATTACCGTTATGCTGAGAAACGTGGTAAAAGGCGTTTCTTACAGCGTTACCGCACAGCAGGACGGTAGAATTTGCGGCACAGTAGGCGGATACACTAAAGGTGTTCTCAAGGAAGGATACATTCTGGAGGTTGTTCGTCGTTCGGGATTGGGAAAAGATTACAGTAGTGTGGTTTGCGGAAGCTCCGTAGATGCTGTAATTGACGAATATATAACGGGCAGTATGCAGCGCAAAGCGCTTTTAAAAGTTTACGGTAACTGCGCCGTTTTGGCTGAGGAACTTCCCTTTACTGATATTATAGCGCAGGGAGCAGAAGCTCTTAAAGTTCTCCAATTGAACCCCTTTCCAGAGGCTCTTACAGAAGAAAACGGTTTTAGGGTTGTGGAAGTTTCCGATTTGAATTACGGCTGCACTTGCACCAAAAGAAGTGTTAAAAAGGCCTTGGTTGCGGCACTTGCAGGTGACGATATTTCACAGCTTGAAGATATCATTGAGGTAAGTTGTAAGCTTTGCGGAAAAAAATATCATATTGAAAAAAGTGAGCTTTAAAATGACTCGTCTTGACGCACTTATTTCCCAAGCAGGGGAATTTTCCCGTTCTGATATTAAAATTATGGTAAAAAAAGGCCGTGTGTCCGTAAATGGGCAGACGGTCAAAGATTATTCTCTTAAAGTTTCTGAGTCAGATAATATCGCTATTGACGGAAAAACTATTGATACTGCAAAATTTATTTACATAATGCTGAATAAGCCTGCAGGTTACGTAAGCGCCACCGAGGGCGACAAAAACGTTATTCAACTTGTTCCTCAAGAAATGTTTCGAAAAGGGCTTTTCCCCGTTGGTCGCCTTGATAAAGATACAGAGGGGCTTTTACTCATTACCAATGATGGAGATTTTGCCCATAAGCTTATGTCTCCAAATAAAAACGTGGTAAAAACTTACAGGGCAAAGATTGAAAGACCTATTACCGATGCAGATATTGAAGCTTTTGCCAAAGGAATCGTTATGCGAGATGGTACGGAATTCAAGCCTGCAATTCTTCGCCCCTTTGGAGAAAATTCTGCAGAAGTTGAAATTTCAGAGGGCAAATACCATCAGGTGAAGCTTATGTTCGCCGCAAGGGAAAACAAAGTTCTTTACCTTGAGCGTTTAGCCATTGGAGGGCTTACTCTTGAGCCAAACCTCAAGCGGGGTGAATGCCTGCGAATGACGGCGGAAATGCTTGATAGAATTTGAAAATATATTTTTGATATTGAATTTTTCGCTTTTTGTAAGAAAAACAAAGAATAGGTACAATGTCGCTGAAAGCAATATATATGCAATCAGAGGTGTGGAAATATCTGTAACTGCACCAAAAACGAATATTGGTAAAATTGCCGCCGCTGCGGAAAAAAACGGTACTGTAATGCAATTATATATTGAAAATTTAACGTCTGTAACTTTTAAAAACCTTGATATTCCCAAAAATGCGTTCACCGCACTGCTTAAATAAGTAACCACAACGTAGCCTCGGACGCCATACTGTGGAAGCAGTACCAAAATCAAAATAACGCTGATTATTGAATCTATGATACTGTATCTCATAGTTGCAATTTGCTGATTTATTCCTTTGAGTATTGCATCGATTATTCCGTCGAGATACATTATCGGCACCAGCGCGGAAAGAAGCATAAGGAGAATCCCCGCTTCGTTGTTTCCGTAGATTAAATCACAAAGCTCTTTTGCAAAAAATAAAAATATCCCCGCAACGAAAAATGAAAACAGCAAAGTCGAATATATTGCTTTAACGGCAATAAATTCGATTTTTTTCATATCTTTTTGCTCGTAAGCGTATGAAATTTCCGGAACCAGAAGCTTTGCCGCCGCACCCAAAAGGGTAGAGGGGAACATCATAAGAGGGATTACCATACCGCGGAAAACTCCAATGTGCTCTAGGGTTTCTTTTTCGCTGTAACCGTATTTTCTGTATCCGAAAGGAACCAGCATATTTTCTAAAGCTGAAAGACCTGAGCGAATATACGCGCTTATTGCGGTAGGCAGAGCTATTGATAAAAGTTCTTTTAAGTGTGGTTTTACGGGTGAACTTTTTCCACTCGCAGGCTTTTTTTCAAAAGCATAAAAAATCAAAGCTATTATGCAAGAAATTATTTCCCCTGCTGCTGACCCGAAAACCAATACTCCGCAAAGAGTTTCAGCTGACGCCCCTTTAAAAATGAAAAGGAGAGATACAGTAACTGCAATTTTTGCAACGTCTTCAGTCATTTGAACCATAACCGTTTTTATGATTTTCCTTTTTGCGGTGAAATATCCGTTTACAGCACTTGCTGCAGATAAAAATGGCAGACCAAACGCTAAAATTTTGAGGCTTGAAGCGGCTTTTGTGTTTTTTATCAGATACTTTCCCGCAGGCTCTGCAATGAAATACAGCAGAAGCATTGCTAACGCGCCGAAAAAAATTGAATAGGCAAAACAAGCCTTCATAATACTTTTTTCCTTGAGCTCTTCTTTTGCTTCATTGGCAGATATAAGCCTCACTGCCGCAAGATTTATCCCCGACGCCGCAAGGGTACAAGCAGGAATATATAAGGTATAAACCAGCTGATATAGCCCCATACATTCAGCGCCAGCTTCGTTTGAAATGAAAATTCTGAAACTCATTCCCAAAAATGTCAAAATCAGCGAAACGGCAGTGGTTATTATCATATCAGATATGAATTTATTTTTTTTCAAAAAAAGTCATTCCGTTCATTGTTATTATCACTAAATCATATGACCTTTAAATTATGATAATTCCATTAAAACGGGGTAATGCCCCGCGAGGATTAAAAAATCCACGCAGGGCATCAGGGGAGAATTTATGAAAAGAAATATGAGGAATAAGCTGATTAGTTTGCAGCCTTTTGGAGAGTAATTTCAATCGTTACAACCTCCACGTCTCGCAAAACGGAAAGCGTTACGGTGTCTCCTACCTTATAACTGCCAAGGCGTGTAATAAGCTCTTCTATCGTCTTAACTCTTACGCCGTCTATTTTAGTGATAATATCTTCAACCATTAAATCGGATTTTGAAGCGGCGCCGCCTTCTGTGATTTCAGCAACAACAACTCCGCCAAGCATTTGTTCTGTGTAACCGGAAATACCTATTTGAGGTCTGTCGACCTTTCCGTTATTCATAAGCTGCTCAACGATGGGGAGGACGGATTCAATCTGGATTGCAAATCCGATATTTTCGTAATCGTTAACGATTTTTATAGTGTTTATTCCGATTACCTGACCGTACATATTAAGAAGCGGTCCGCCGGAGTTTCCGGGGTTTATGGACGCTGTATGCTGAATTAAATTTAACGTAAGACCAAGGTCTTCAAAAGTGAAATCATCTCTTATAGCTGAAACTATGCCGTCAGAAGTGGTATGTGTCAATGTCAAATCGTAGGGGGGTGCCGATAGCAACGATCTGTTCGCCTACTACGAGCTTTGAAGACTCTCCGAATTCAGCGGGAACGAGATTTTCAGCATCAATTTTAATTACTGCAACCTCAGTGTAGGAATCATATCCAATGATTTCTGCATTGTATTCTGTGCCGTCAACAAGTCTGACTTTTACAGTTTTTGCAGAATCAACAACGTGGGCATTGGTGACTATATATCCGTCTGTTGTATAAATTATACCCGTTGCGAATCCATTCCCCGTAGATGAGGTTATGATTATATCAACGATACTTTCTTCAACCTTTTCGTAAATTTGAGGTATGGTCAGCAAATCGTCCGTGGTGTATGTTGTAAGCGGTGCGTATTCAGGTGTTTTGGGGGTGGGAAGCTTTATTTCTCCGCCGTTGTTTTGCATTGCAATAACAGCAATAGACGTGGTAACTATGCATAGAGCCAAAAGCACTGCAGTTGCGGCAACCCAAAAGCCTTTGCCCGATTTTCTTTTTGTTTTCACTGTTTCAACGTGTATTTCTTCCGTCGAATAGTAGTTGTTTTGGAGATTATCGTAAATACCCTGTGTTGCGGATCTTTCAGGTTCAACTACTTCAAAATCAGAATTCTGCTGATTTTCGTCATTTTCAGGTATTACGTTGTTTTCGTTATCCATAGATAAATTTCCTCCCGTATTATTTTTACAAACATATTATACAACGAAATTTCGTTAGTGTATCAACATAGATGTGGCATAAATATGTTAATTAAACTCTTTTTTTAAAACGGAATATATATTTACGTCTGAAAGCTCTTTTCTTTTGGTGCAGTTCAGATACATATATTGCCTTAGCGTTCCTTCGAATTTCATACCGATTTTTTCAAGAACACGTTTGCACGCAAGGTTTTCGGATGCGGTAATGCTGTGGATTCTTTGAAAGCCAAGTTCTGCAAATGTGTGATAAATTATCGCTTTGCAAGCTTCCGTGGCATAACCGTTGCCCCAATAATCTTTTGCAATCCAAAAGCCAAGTTCGCCGTGCTTGTGGGTCGGGCTTATATTGTGAACGTTTATCATTCCAATGGGATCACCCGTTTCTTCAAGCTCAATAGTCCATTCTGTAATATCTCCGTTTTCGTATTTATCGAAAACTTGGTTTATATATTCCATAAACTGAGTTACGTCTGTATGAGGTCCCCAAGGTTCGTATTTGACAACTTCAGGGTCTGAGGTTGCGCCGAAAAGTGTTATATCAGTGGAGTAGACTCGTCTGATGACGAGTCTCTCTGTTTCTATTGTTTTAGGTTCTTTTATCATAAAATCGTTAGTCTATTATCTTAGATTCGATTCTGCCCTGAATCATTGTGATGAAATCGTTAATAGACATTGTGCCGATGTCACCATCTTTGCGGCTTCTTACTGAAACTTCGCCCTTTTCGATTTCCTTATCGCCCATAACGAGCATAAAGGGAATCTTTTCAAGCTGTGCTTCACGAATCTTGTAACCTGTTTTTTCGCTTCTGGTATCGTTTTCAACGCGAATACCGAGGGCTGTCAGCTTCTTGCAAAGTTCTTCTGCATATTCGTGGTGTCTGTCTGCAATGGGGAGAAGCTTAACCTGAACGGGAGCGAGCCACGTGGGGAAAGCTCCTGCATATTTTTCAATAAGGAGTGCCAAAGTCCTTTCGTAGCAGCCGATTGAAGTTCTGTGGATAATGTATGGGTTTTTCTTGGAGCCATCTTTATCAACGTATTCCATACCGAATTTTTCAGCGAGGAGCTGGTCGATCTGAATAGTAATGAGAGTGTCTTCCTTGCCAAATACGTTTCTGATCTGAATATCAAGCTTAGGTCCGTAGAAGGCTGCTTCACCAACGCCTACTTTGTAGGGAATTTCAAGGTGGTTAAGGATTTTTTCCATAATTCCCTGAGCTTCATTCCACTGCTCTTCAGTGCCGATATATTTAGCTCTGTCGTTGGGGTCCCACTGAGAGAATCTGTAGCTTACGTCTTCGTAAAGCCCGAGAGTTTTAAGCATATAGATAGCAAGCTCAAGGCAGCCCTTAAATTCCTGTTCAAGCTGGTCGGGAGTACACATAAGGTGACCTTCTGAAATTGTGAACTGACGAACTCTGATAAGACCGTGCATTTCACCGGAAGCTTCGTTTCTGAAAAGTGTAGATGTTTCATTATATCTGAGAGGGAGATCTCTGTAAGATCTGGCTCTGTTCAGGTATGCCTGATACTGGAAGGGGCAGGTCATTGGACGAAGTGCGAAAACTTCATCATCCTTTTCGGGGTCTCCGAGAACAAACATACCGTCAAGGTAATGGTCCCAGTGGCCGGAAACCTTGTAGAGGTCGCTCTTTGCCATATAAGGCGTTTTTGTAAGGAGCCAACTCTGCTTCTGCTCTGTGTCTTCAACAAATCTCTGGAGCGTCTGAATAACTCTTGCGCCTTTGGGAAGAAGAATGGGAAGCCCCTGACCTATAAGGTCTGAAGTTGTGAAGAGTTCAAGCTCTCTGCCAAGCTTGTTGTGGTCGCGCTTTCTTGCTTCTTCCACGTCTGCAAGGTAAGTTTCAAGGTCTGCAGCCTTGGGGAAAGAAATACCGTAAATTCTCTGAAGCATTTTTTTGGAAGCATCGCCTCTCCAGTAAGCGCCTGTGCACTGAGTAAGTTTAAAAGCTTTAATTTTTGAAACGTAGTTGATGTGAGGTCCTGCGCAAAGGTCAACGAATTCGCCCTGCTTGTAGAAGCTGATTTCTTCACCTTCGGGAAGGTCGTTGATAAGCTCAATTTTGTAGGGTTCGTCTTTCATAAGCTCAAGGGCTTCAGCCTTGGGGAGAACAAATCTTTCAATTTTAAGGTTTTCTTTTGTTATTTTTTTCATTTCAGCTTCGATTTGAGTGAGGATTTCAGGAGTGAACGCCACGTCGCTGTCGAAGTCATAGTAGAATCCGTTATCAATAGCGGGACCGATTGTGAGTTTTACCTGGGGATAGAGTCTTTTTACTGCCTGTGCAAGTAAGTGTGAAGAAGAGTGCCAGAACACTTTCATTTCTTCAAGATTTTCGATTACCATATTTTTCATTACCTTTCTTTTCTCTATTTAAACGTTGAAATCAATTTGTGATTTCTTCATTGTTAAGAAGTTTATTTAAATTTTTTACAATTTTATCCACCTTTGTGGAATACGTAAAGAACCTACCTTCACCGTTTACTTTAATAACGTATTTTCTCGGCTCCACTTGATAGTATTCCAAAAGGATTTCTTCGCCCTCTATAGGCGTAAAGGTTATGCTCATATAAGGCTTCAAGCCCGCTTCCGGCTCGTACGCCAAACCATCGTGAGTCAGCCCTATGATTGAAACGTAAAACTGCCTGAACTGCGCTTGATTTATAGGCGTGTACGTACCGTAGCTTACAGTCATTTCATCGCCCAAATCCGGGTCTGTAATATCAAATACGTGGGTCTTTCCCTCAACTCTTACAGTCAGTTTTGCTAAGTCGTTAATGTTTTTAACGAAAATGTTATCCAAGCAGTAAACGTCAATAGTGTTTAAGTTTAGCCATTCAAAAGCTGATTTGTCAACTGCGTAAATTACCGACCTGCTATCAAACATAACGTACGTGGTGTTATCCACGGTTTTTCCTATCACGTAGAAGATTTCTATAAGCTTATCTTCGCCGTTTCCATTGGGGTCGTAATAGGGGTTTTCAAGGCTCGTTATATTGCTTATGTACGAGGACGTGTTTACCAAAGTCGTTATTTTAACTTCTGTGGGAGAGTCAAAACCGTATTTAGCAAGATTTTCTTGGTTTAGAACGTCAGTTTCAACCCTTGAGGCTTTAAGTGTAGCCAATAAATCAACGATTTCTTGAATCGGTTCTGACGTTCCGGAAGCGAAGAATGGTTTTTCCATTACTGTGCCGCCTATAAACTGAATATCTTTGATTTCCTCTTCTGTAGTTGTTCTGATTAAAAGTTCTTCTCCTTCAGCAGGTTTTACACTGAGAGTTTGAAATCCTGAATATTCAAATTCTTTGGAAACGGTAGTTTCGTAATACGCCGTGTGGTTTTTTACAAATCTTTCTGAAAAGTAAGTTCCGGAAAGATATACGTCGTTATTGGTGGTGTCTCTGAAATAATATCCGCCGCCTTGAGGGGCCGCATCTCCCAAATGGAAAACACTTTCTTTGCCGCTTTTCATAATAACGTTTATTACGACCTGAGGTTCTTCCAAACCGTATTTGTGAAATTCAGTGCAATCCGTTTCTATAATCGCGTCGCATCTGATATTTTTAACACTTTCAAAAAGACCTTCTGAAGAGTAGGGTAGCAGAGGAACGTCTTTATGCCCGTAAAAATATACGGTTCCATTTTCATCTCTGCTTACGGTATATTCACCGCTTTGATTTTTGACTTGGATTCTGTCTACGTTTTCAATGTCGCAGGTGTATATCTGCAATGTTTCACGCTGATAGTCTATTGTTAAGCTTGTATCCGGATCTTCTTCAGGGGGTAGTTCTTCAAATTGCGAGATATAATAAATTCCCGCAGCTGCACCCCCTAAAAGAATGAGCGATATTAAAATCAAAAGAATTTTCTTTTTAGTTATCATAAGAATTTACGTCTCCTGTGGACAATTATGCCGATTACCGCAAAAACCAGAGGAATTCCGAACACCAGTCCAAAGAAGATTACTGATAATTGCCAGGTTTCAGTAATATTCAACGTGCTGAAAATAAGCTGCGTGGGAAGAACTGTAATATCAATATCTTCTGTAGATGAAATCATATATTTCACAAGCTTCACCATATATTCCGCTGTTTGAGCGTTGTTTCCGTCTATATTGCTGATAAAGTAATCGTCAATAAACGAGGTTGAACCACAGAGATAAACGCTTGAGGTGTATGTTGACGTTTCATCATATCTTGCCTTTTGGGCTAAAACGGAAAGATTGAATGGCCCAACAGTGTCGCCTTCCTGCTTCTTGAAATTTTTCCAATCTGACGTGGAAATATTCGTTGAAGCGGTATATCTGGAAAATGCGCTGTCTGAAGTGACTATCATCGGATAGGTAGTTATTGAATCCTTAGTTTCATATTTGGTATAAACGGCTCTTGCCGCACCAAGCTGAACGAATTGGTTGAATTTACCTGTTGCAAGCTCTTCCGCTATGGTTGCCGCGTTTTCGTGGTACTGAACCTTAAGCAGGGGATATATAGCGTTTTCAAATGTGTAGCTGTTTTGAGTATCAAAGATATTTTCAGTTCCCAAATACATTCCCCATTCAAGGAGATATTCTTCCAAATATTTGTTTGAAGAGGTGTTGAGGTCCGCAAATACCATCAGATGCTTGCCCAACTCATCGTTATTTGAAAGCCACTGGTCAATTTTGTTAATATCGTCAATACTGTAATTTCTTGTGGGATTTGAAATGACTAGCAAATCAATATCGTAATCTACGATAGAATCAAATTCCATAAGATTTATTAATTTTACCTCGTAGCCGTTGTCAATCAAGGTTTGCTGGAAGTAGGGGTTATCTTCTTCACCGTGCCCCTTAATAAATGCAATTGTTTGTAGGTCTTCTTTTGTTGTGTAGAGGATTCCCGAGGTCAAACGTCTTTCAAGTCCTACGTACGTTAAGCCCTCAAAAATAGTGTCTTTAACATAACGGTATCTTTGAGTTTCGGGGCAATAAACCACCAAGAAAATATTTTCTGCAGTGTCAGTGCCATCGTCAAGTGAAATTCCTCTTGATTTATAGAAATAAGGGTTATATCTTGGGTCTATGTAGTGAATTGATATATTTTCATTTTCTCTTGCGTAGTTGTTAAGGGTTTCGTAAACATATCTTTCAGGGGAAATTGCGTTTGACAGAGAGCTTGCTGAACTGAACGCCTGCTCTTCTCCTACTACTATAAGCTCAACGGGAGTGTCAAGCTCTTGGAGATATTCAATCGTTGCTTCGTCAAGAGTGAAAACCTGCTCTTCCGTAAGGTCAAGGCGCAAGTTGAATCTTTCACTTGCCAGCCCCACGGCTACGTTTATCAGTATTATAACTGCCAAAACCAAAGCCGTTGAAACGGTAGTAAGAGAATTGTATTTGATTTTTTTAGTGTTTATTTTTACTTTTTGCTGAGGTTGACCCAAATCTGCCGAAAGCTGAACGTTGGATTTAACCTCAACTTCCGAAAGCTGAACTACTTCCGCTTCCGGTGCTTTTTTATCGTTATTTTTCATACAATCATTCCTTTCTTACGTATTACCGCGGATTTTAATTCCAACGGCGTTTTTCGATAACTTTTACCGTGAGGAAAAGAAATATTGCCGTAACGCTGATATAATAAATAACCGGTGCTAAACTGATTATTCCATTCGTAAAATCTTCATATTGGGAATAAATATTCAGCGAAGCCACTGCTTTTGAAAGCCAGGAAGGCATAAACAGCGCAAAGTAGTCAATTATCATCAGCAAGAAAAGGATTGCTGCCGTACCCGCAGCCGCTGCTATCTGGTTTTCTGTAAGGGCAGAAATGAAAAGTCCTATGGAAACCATTGCCGCAATTATAAGAAGCGTTCCCAAGGTATTGGAAACCAATGCGCCATAGTCTAAATCACCTAAAGCGTCAATAATGACTACGTAAATAATGTTAAGTGCTGTGCAGGTAAGAAGAATTATGTATGCGCCCAAGAATTTGCCGCCAACCAAAGAATATAAGCTTATGGGTGAGGTCAAAAGCAACTGGTCTGTTTTGTTTTTCTTTTCTTCGCTGAAAAATCGCATTGAAAGAACTGCAATAACTACAATATCAACTATGAAAAGATACATTCCGAAGTATCCGCCCAAATAGCTTGTGTTTTGCCAAACTACGAAGAGTGTGAATACGATAGCCGACAAAAAAGCGTATATCATAATAGTGAAATATCCAATGGGGTTTTTAAAGAATGAAACAAGCTCACGCTTCATTATTGCCAACATCTGCTTCATCCTCCTTTATCTCTTCTTTGCTGTCTGCCAATTGTTTCGCTTCTGAATTTTTATCAACCAATTGAATGAAAATATCTTCAAGAGACATTCCCAAAGGTGTTATCATAAGAATATACCAGCTTCTCTTTGCGCATTCATCGAAAAGAACCCTGCGAATATCTACGTTTTTATCAGCTTCGATAATAAAATCGCGCGTTCCTTTTTCGTAACTGCCCACGTATTCAACATGCGAAACCCCAATAAGTGAGGCAAGAACTCCCGCAACGTCGTCTTCGTCTGGAGCAGCAAGGCGAATGCCGTATCTGCTGTTTGGTCCCATATTTTCGGAAAGCTCGTCAGTCATAGCGTCCATAACCACGTAGCCTTCGTTTATAATGATGATTCTTTCGCAAATTGCTTGAACCTCTGAAAGCACGTGGGAGCTGAGAATTACAGTTCTTCTTGTTCCCAAGCGTTTAATAAGGTTTCTTATTTCAACGATTTCTTTCGGGTCAAGGCCTGAAGTGGGTTCGTCAAGAATAAGAATTTCGGGGTCTCCGATAAGCGCTTGAGCAAGACCTACTCTTTGCTTGTAGCCTTTAGAAAGATTCTTTATCATTCTGTTGTAAACGTTTGTAATCTTAACTACTTCGCAAACTTCTTTTATATGTTCGCTTTTGATCTTTATATTTTCTTTTTTACTGCAGCCTTTAAGATTATATACGAAGCTAAGGTATTCCTTAACAGTCATATCGTGGTAAAGGGGAGGCTGTTCCGGCAGATAACCTATCTGAGCTTTTGCCTCGCGGGGATTTTCCAGAATATCGTATCCCCCAACGGTAATTTTTCCTCCGGTGGATGAAATATATCCCGTAATCATATTCATAGTGGTGGTTTTGCCTGCGCCGTTTGGTCCGAGCAGACCTACAATATCACCTCTGTTTATGGTGAAACTTGCGTTATTTACGGCGATTTTCTTTCCGTATCTTTTCGTAAGCCCGGAAACAGTGATCATATGTTTAACGCCTCCTGAATTTTATTTTTAAGCCTGTCTATGAAATCAAAGTAGATATAAATACGAAATATCTACTTTAATTCCTATTTTCAATTTTTAGTTATCAAGCAACTGAATGTGAAGTTCTTCAAGCTGTTTGGGGTCAACTTCCGCAGGGCACATAGTCATAAGCTCGGAAGCGTTCTGAACCTTGGGGTAAGCGATTACGTCGCGGAGGCTTTCGCACTGGAGCATCTGCATAACCAGTCTGTCAAGACCGATACCCATACCGCCGTGAGGAGGAGCGCCGTATTTGAACGCATCAAGAAGGTATCCAAATTTGAGGAGAGCTTCTTCTTCGCTGAGACCTAAGAGCTTGAACATTCTGTTCTGAAGTTCGGGGTCTGTGATTCTGATTGAACCACTTGAAAGTTCAATACCGTTAAGTACTAAGTCGTAAGCCTTAGCGCGAACTTTGGATTTATCAGTTTCAAGATATTCAAGGCATTCATCCATAGGAGATGTGAATGGATGGTGCATTGCTACATAAGTCTGTGTATCTTCGTCAAAATCGAAGAATGGGAATTCAACAATCCAAAGGAGATTGTAGCCTTCAAGCTTGAGCTGAAGTCTGTCTGCTGTTTTAATTCTGAGGAGACCCAACTGAGAAAGCACGTGATTATTGTTCGTGTCTGCAATAATCATTGCAACGTCGCCTTTTTCCACGTTCATTTTTTCGTAGATGGCATTCATTTCTTCTTCGCTCATAAATTTAGCAAATGAAGAAGTGTCGCCGTCAGCGGTTCTTCTTATCCAGGCAAGCCCCTTGCCTCCGATACCTTTAACGTATTCCGTAAGCTTGTCTATTTCTTTTCTGGTAAGAGTTCCTGCTGCGTCTTTTGCAACGATACCGCGAACGCTGCCGCCGTTAGCAACAGTGGAAGCAAACACAGAGAATCCGCAATCCTTAACCAGGTCTGAAATATTTACGATTTCCATACCGTAGCGTGTGTCGGGTTTATCGGAGCCGAATCTCTCCATAGCTTCTTTGTATGTGAGTCTGGGAAGGGGAAGGGGAATATCCACTCCAAGAGTTTCTTTAAATACTCTCTGAATATAACCCTCACCGATTTTCAAAACGTCTTCAACGTCAACGAAGGACATTTCAAGGTCAATCTGTGTGAATTCAGGCTGTCTGTCAGCGCGAAGGTCTTCGTCTCTGAAGCAACGTGCAATCTGCATATATCTGTCAAAGCCCGCAACCATTGAAAGCTGCTTATAAAGCTGCGGAGACTGGGGCAGTGCATAGAATCCGCCTTTGTGAATACGGCTGGGAACAAGATAGTCTCTTGCGCCTTCAGGGGTAGATCTGATAAGCATAGGAGTTTCAATTTCAATAAAGCCGTTTTCGTCGAAGTAGTCTCTTGTAACTTTTGTAAGTTTATGTCTGAAAAGAATATTTTTCTGAAGGTCAGGGCGACGAAGGTCCAAATATCTATGTTTAAGTCTGAGTTCTTCGTTGCAGTTTGAGTTTTCAACGATTTCAAATGGAGGAGTTTCAGCTTTGCCCAAAACTTTAAGTGAGTCAGCCAAAACTTCGATTTCACCTGTGGGGAGATTTTTATTGATAGCTCCTTCGCCTCTGCTTCTTACAGCACCTGAAGCGGTAATAACGTCTTCGGAACGGAGAGTGTAAGCAATATCAAAAAGCTCTTTGTTGAGCTGTTCGTCAAAAGTGAGCTGGAGGATACCCGTTCTGTCACGAAGGTCAATGAAAATAAGACCGCCGAGAACTCTTCTTCTCTGCACCCAACCGGCCACGGTTATCTGCTTGCCAATGTCTTTTGCGGAAAAGTTTCCGCAATAATCGGTTCTGTTTATATAAGCCATAATTATACCCTCTTTATTTTAAATTATCTTGTCGTCAGATTTGTGTCTTAGTAATGTCTTAAATCAAGTAAAATCTTATTTCTTTTTAATTATAACCGCAATGGCTTCGTCGAGGTTTACGTGGATTTTATCGCCTGTAAGCATATTTTTCATTTCAGCTTCGCCGTTTTCGATTTCGCTGTCGCCAACCACGATTGAATATTTTGCGGAAATTTTATCTGCGTATTTCATCTGAGCTTTCAAAGAGCGAGCCATAATATCTGTTTCAACGTTAATTCCGCAACCGCGAAGCTTTCTTGCAAGAGCAGAGGAATATCTTACTGCATTATCTCCGATAGAAGCAATGTAAAGGTCTGTGGTGGGTTCTTCGCCGAAAGAAAGACCTTCTTCTTCCATAACGGAAACCAATCTTTCAAGACCGCTTGCAAATCCGATTCCCGGAACGTCCATTTTCCCGTCGATTTCTTTTACAAGGCCGTCATATCGTCCGCCTGCCAGGAGTGCAAGGCCTGTTTTTTCGTGAATGAGTTCGAATACAGTTCTTGTGTAGTAGTCAAGACCTCTTACGATTCCTGGGTCTTCTTCGTATTCGGTGCCGCAGTTGTTGAGTATCTTTTTAAGTTCTTCGTAGTGTGCGCGGCAATCATCGCAAAGGAAGTCAGTAATAACGGGAGCGTTTTTCGTTATATTTTTGCAAATGGGGCTTTTGCAGTCAAGAATTCGCATAGGGTTGCGTTCAAGGCGAGTGTTGCAGGTTTCACAAAGCTCCTCTTTGTATTGAGAAAAATATTCACGGAGTGCTTTGTGATATTCTTTTCTGCATTCGGGGCAACCGATAGAGTTTATTCTTAATTTTGCGCCCTTGATACCTAAAGTTTTAATAAAATCTTCCGCAAGGCTAATCATTTCTGCGTCAGCGGCAGGAACTGAAGCTCCGTACATTTCCATACCGAATTGGTTGAATTCTCTATATCTGCCCTGCTGGGGCTTTTCGTATCTGAATGCTGTGATTTTATAATAAGCTTTAACAGGAAGAGCTCCTGTAAGAAGACCGTTTTCAACGCAAAGTCTTACTGCTGAAGCTGTACCTTCTGGGCGAAGTGTGAGAGAACGCTCACCTTTATCAGTAAAGGTGTACATTTCTTTCTGTACGATGTCTGTTGTGTCTCCAACGCCTCTCTGGAAAAGCTCCGTTTCTTCAAACGTGGGGAAGCGGATTTCTTTATAGCCTGCTGAACGGCAAATTTTATCAGCCGTTTCTTCAATATATCTCCATTTGTAAGAGTCTGAGGGGAGAACGTCGTGCGTTCCTCTTGGTGCTTTAACTGCCATTGTAATTACCCTTTCGTCTGCCTTTCGGCGTATATAAATTCGTTATTAAACTTGTTTAATGTAATTTCACAGCAGCAGACAGCACTTACCACTGCCTACTGCGTTTATTATTTATTCTATTCGGAGAATAAGTCTCCCGGCTTCTTTTTGGAAAGGTTGTAAATTTCTCTCCAATCCAAGTCGCCTCTTTCAAGTGCTCTGACAAGAACTTCCGCCGTTGCAATATTTGTCGCCACGGGGATATTATGAACGTCGCACAGTCTGAGGAGTGTCATATCGTCGTCGCCTTCATTAAATGACATTCTTGAGGTATCTCTGAAGTAAATCAAAAGGTCAACTTCATTGTTTGCGATTCTTGATGCTATCTGTTGTGACCCTCCGTTTGTTCTGGACATAAGTTTATCCACTTCAAGACCTGTGGCTTCGCTAACTAACTTCCCTGTAACTGCAGTTGCGCAAACCTTATGTTTGGCAAGAATTCTGCAATAAGCAATACAAAATTGGACCATAAGTTCTTTTCTTTTATCGTGCGCTATAAGAGCGATATTCAGCATTTGAGAGCCACCTTTCTTTTAATTTAAATTTCTTTACCAGAATTTATACAGAGGCACTTCTTGACCCGTTATTCTTTGAGAAATGTTTTCAAAAGCCTTCGCTGACCTTGATTTCTTTACTTGGTGAGCAAGTATTCCTTTGTTTGAGTATATTTGAATCTTAATGTCTTCGGGAATCAGCCCTAAGAGCTGAACCTCTGTGTTATCTATAATTTCGTCAATATCCGGAGCCAGACCTTTTTCAATAAGTTTGGGTCTAACTCTGTTTACGACAAGGCGAACGTCTTCCGTTTTTTCACCGTAAACTAAAATTGCTGCTCTGTTGGCATCTCTTATTGCAGTTAAGTCCGGAGTTGTTACTACGATTGACGCATCAGAGATTTTTGCCAAAGCTCGCACTGTGGAATCAACACCTGAGGGGCAGTCGATAAGAATAATATCGTAATCCCCTTTAAGCTCCTTTAGCAGTTCGCATATTCCGGCAACCACTTCCGTGGGGTCATCTCCCGGATTTATTGATCCTGGGAAGAAATCAAGACCATCGAAAACATTTTTTATTATAGCTTTGCCTGCATTACACCTTTTATGAACTACGTCCGACGCATTAAAAATAATTTGGTCCTGAATCCCCATAATCAAATCAAGGTTATTGAGGTTTATATCTGCATCTACAAGAAGAATTCGTTTGTTTAATTTTGAAAGGAATACTGCCGCGTTTGCTGAAAAAGTGGATTTTCCTACGCCGCCCTTGCCTGAAATCACAGTAATTATTCTGCCCAAACGTCTCTCCTCCAATGCAATTATTTTTCATTTACATCAATTTAAAAATATGAACACTTCAACTTACATTATATAATATTTTGAGGTGAAAATCAAGTCCTTTGTGAAATATTTCATATTTTCCCAACTAAAATCTTCTTTTTTTTCACCTTTTAAATTAAATCTTACTGTATAAGTTCTCCTGCGGAGCTGATTTCATCATAGTTGTCTGATTTGAAATAATATGAAAGGACGTCTTTTACCAATTCTGCATTTATTGCAGCAGCGTTTGTGCCGCCGTTTTCAGTAACTACCACGAATGCTATCTGCGGGTTTTCGATAGGAGCAACGCCTACCATAAGGGCTGTGGGTAAGCCCTTTGAAACTTCTGCAGTACCGGTTTTTACTCCGACTGAAACAATGTCGAAATCCTTAAAACCGTCGTAAGCAGAACCTCCTTTTACTACGTTAAGGCGTAAGCCTTCAATTACAGCGTCAACAGTGGAAGATTTTAAATCCAATTGCTCAAGAACTTCAACCTCAGTTTCCATAATAAGCTCCCCGCTTTCACGGTCTCTTACGGATTTAATTATATGCGGCTTGTATCTTGTACCGCCGTTAGCTATGGTCGCAACTGCATTTACAAGCTGAAGGGGTGTAACTGCGTTATCTGACTGACCGATGGCAGCCATAAGCGTTTCGCCGTATTGCCAAAGTTCGCCGGAGGCTTCGCGGTTTTCTCTGCTGGCAAGGATACCCTTACTTTCTCCGTAAAGGTCAATCCCCGTTTTTTCACCAAAACCTAAAAGCTTACCGTATTTGCTGATGTTTTCTATTGTTAAAAGCCTTCCTACTTCAAAGAAAAAGCAGTTGCAAGATTTCATCAAAGCTTCTTTTACCGTTATTTTACCGTGGGTCAATCCGTATTGCCTGTAATAGTAGCAAGATGGCTGATAAGTGTCGTAATAAGTATATACACCCTCGCATTCGAGAATTGTATTAGGGGTAATGATTCCCTCTTCCATTGCCGCAACTGAAACAATTGTTTTGAAGGTCGAGCCTGGAGGGAAAAGCCCGGAAATTGCTCTGTTTACGTAAGGTTTAAGCCCGCTTGAGGTATAGTAGTTAAAGTCTTCGTTATAAGTTTCAAGATTATAAGTTGGGTATGACGCCATAGAAAGGATTTCTGCCGTGTTTATATCCATAAAAATTGCAGTAGCTGAGGTAGCGGCTTCTTCTCCGTTTTGCTCTTTAAGCATAGCTACGATTTTTTCAAGGCTTTGTTCCGTAACGATTTGCATATCGGTGCTGATTGTCAAAATAACGTCGTTCCCCGGAATTGCAGAAACGTCTTCAATAACCTCCACGACGCTTCCTGTGGAGTCCCTTGCCGTGTATCTGTAACCGTTGGTGCCTCGCAGGTAGCTTTCGGCGTATTTTTCAATACCGTCTTTACCTACGAAATCGTTGTATGAGTACCCCTCAGCTTTGAGCGTTTCATATTCTTCAGCGTAAATAATGCCGATATTTCCGATTATATGAGAAGCAAAATATTCTTCTGAATAAGTTCTGACAGGCTCAACGCTAATATAAATACCGGGGAGATCTTCGCTGTTTTCTTTAATTACAGTTGCCGTTTCGATGGATATATCGCTGGCAAATGTGTAGTAAGTGGAGGAGCCTCTTGCTTCAATTTCATATCTTACGGCGACGATCTTTATAGCATCTTTCTTTTCCATAGACGTAAGCTTATAATATTTTATAAGAGCGTCCAACGTTTCAGAAGCTGTAAGATTCGTGTCTATTTTTTTTGCCGAAAGAAACTCTCTAAAATAAGAAACCTTAGATTTGCTTTCAAGAAAATTTTCGTCGTAAATATAAGGTTCCGTTTTTGAAATGGGGAATGTGTCGTAATATAAATCCCCCGTCTTTTCAAAGATCTTAATAAGTTCACTAATTTCGGAGTTCAGATTCGTAACGGTTGCTTTATCTATTTCCACAATCATAACCGTTTCACTCTGAACTATGGGAGTGCAGTATCTATCAAGTATATCGCCTCGGGGGGCTTTTACGGTGGTTTTGGTAATTACGCTGTTCATAGAACGCATAACATAATCTTCTCCGTCAACCAACTGAAGCTTTACAAGTTGGAGCACGAATATTGCACAAACTAAGATGAACACAGCAAAAACCACATAAATACGGGCTTTTTTTGTTACCATAATCTTTTCCTTTCTCTGTTCCTGTCAGAAAAATGTCGAATTAACCTTATAAAATAGTAAATTAAAATTGAAAATGGGAGAGTCAATAAAACTTTGGGCAATAAAATATAAAGGAGAATCTGAATGAAATCGGATTCATCAAGAATTATAGCGAAAAGAGCTTTCAGCAAATTGAAAAAAATAATTGCCCCTTCCGTGAAAATTACCGTTCTGGCAAGACCTTTTGATAGAACTGCGTCAGATATTGCTCCTGCCAAAAATCCCACAAACATAAAGCAAATAGCTTGCGACCCAAAAACGGACCCACCTGCAAAATCACAGAAAAGCCCGAAAATAAGCCCAAAAATACCCCCGAATTTTTCATTTTCCAAAATTCCTACGGCAACCGTGCCGCAAAGAACGTAAAGGGGAGAGACTCCGAAAACCGTTATTGGACGAAAAACCGCCTCTATTAAAAAAAGAAGGAGGAAGCACAGTGTATAGAGAAAACTTTTTTTAACCATAGTACTTCATCCTTTCAAATATCTATTCGCTTTCTTCTGAAGCGTAATTTATTGATACATAAACCTTTCTCAGATCTGTAAAATCTACCGCAGGCTCAATCACCGCGTATTTCGTAAGTCCGTTATCGTCAATGTTAATATCCTTAATTGTTCCAATAAGTATTCCTGCGGGGTATAATCCTCCAAGACCGGAGGTTTGAACCAAATCACCTCTGATTGCAGACGAATTCTTATTGAGGTATGATAATCTGCATAGCCCTTTAGCCTTCAGTTCAATGGTTCCTTCAGTCATCGCAGCATCGTTTGTTCTTGTGACTATTGCACCTACTGCAATTTGAGGGTCAGTAAATGCAACCACCGTTGCCCAATTTGGTCCCACATCGCGGACCTTCCCCACCAAACCTGTTGATGCTATTACAACGTCTTTTTCTTTAATTCCTGCCAAAGAGCCTTTGTTTATCGAAAAAGTTGAAGTCCAACCGTCAGTTGAAACTGAAACGACCTGTGCTTCAACAAGCTCAAGGTTCTCCGTTTTTGAAGTGACGTTTGAAAGCTGTCTTAAACGCTCAAGTTCAACTTCTAAAGTATAAGAATTTTCAAGACGTTTTTTTAAGTCGTGAATTTCTTTTTCAAGGGCTTCTTTTTCGGCAAGAAGTTCCTCATATTTTGAGTGAGATGCGAAAAAATCTCCAACCCCGTTTTTGATATTCGTTCCCAAAGTCGTAAATGGGGAAGAAATTATTCCGATTATGGTTCTGTGAGGCATTACCCCACCATCTACAACTAAATTTAGCATAAAACCTGCCAAAAAACAAGCAATTATAATTATTGCAATAAAAAATCTGCTTCTGAAAAAGTTGTTCATTATGGGAATGCCTCCTTTCGTTTTGTTATTTCAATTAAACTGTAGCTGCTTTTTTTAGTGCGCCTAAAAGCTCAAGCGCTCTTCCTGCGCCTACTGCGACGCTTTCCAAAGGGCTTGCCGCAAGTTCTGCTCTTAACCCCGTTTCGTTGAAAATAAGTTCGCTCCAACCGTCAAGCATTGCGCCTCCGCCAACCAAAACTATTCCGTTTTCGATTATATCAGCCGCAAGCTCAGGGTCAATTTTTTCAAGAGTCATTTTGATACCGTCTATAATATTATAAACGGTGTCCATAATAGCATCCCTTACGTCGTCTGAAGAAACGGAAACGCTGAGTGGCAGACCTTCAACCAAATCACGGCCGCTGACAGTCATAAAGTCCATAACTTCTCTTTCTGTAACTGAGCCTAAATTTATTTTCAGCTCTTCTGCAACCTGGTCTCCGATAAGAATATTGTAATTTTTGCGAATGTACGCAATAATATCTTTATCCATAGCAATTCCCGCATCGTCAATCGTAGTTTCAGCAACTATACCCCCAAGAGAAATTACCGCAATTTCAGTGCTTCCTCCGCCAATATCGACAACCATATGGCCTTTTGGCTCAAAGATAGGAAGTCCGCAACCGATTGCCGCCGCAAGGGGCTTTTCAATAAGTATTGCTTTCTTTATTTTTGCCGAAACCACTGCGTCTTCAACTGCTCTACGCTCAACAGGTGTTGCTTTGTATGGAACCGTAACAACTGCAGTTATTGAGCCCCAGCTTTTTTTCGTTGATTTTACGTATTCTTTCAGCATAAGTGATGTCATTTCAAAATTTGCAATTACACCGTTTTCTATAGGGCAAATGGCTGATACAGTGTCGGGAGTTCTCCCCAGCATCATTCTTGCCTCTTTACCCACAGCCATTATTTTATCGGAAAAGCTTTCAACGGCAATGGCAGAGGGCTCGTTAAGAACGATACCTCTGTTTTTATTATATATAACGGTATTGACAGTACCGAGGTCTATACCTAAATCGTTAGCGCCCATTTAATTTACCCCCTTTTCGGATAAAAGTCTATCTACCAAAGATAGGGGAAGCCCTACTACGTTTGAGTAGCAACCGTGAATTTTTTCAACGAAACGTGCAGCGTATCCTTGAATCCCGTAGGCTCCTGCCTTATCTGAGTATTCATTTCTTTCAAGATATTTTTCAATATCTTCTTGAGTCAGCTCTTTGAAATAAACCTCAGTTTCAGAAACCTCCGTAATTGCGCCATTTTCGTCCTGAACAGTTACTCCCGTAAATACTGTGTGCATATTTCCGGAAAGCATTTTTATCATTTCTTCGCCGTGACTTCTGTTAGTAGGTTTACCCAATATTTTACCTTGAGCGTAAACTACCGTATCAGCGGCAATTACGCAGCAATCCTTGTTATTTTGCCATACGTCTGCTGCCTTGAGCTTTGAAAGCTCGGAAACCAATTCCTTAGGGTCTTGAATTTCTATGTTTTCTTCTGCAGATGAGGGCACGACGGAAAAAGTCAGCCCTATCTGCTCCAAAAGTTCTTTTCTTCTTGGTGAGGCTGATGCTAGAATAATTTTTTTCACTGTATCAGTCCTCTATTATAATATCTAAAAATCTATGGTATTTCACAGGGTTTTCGTGCTTTAATCTATGAAGTCTTGACGCCATATAAAGGAACATTGTGTCCTCGTCTTCGTAGCCCAAAAGGGAAGACGCTACAGCCTCGTCTATTTCATAAGCTTTGCAGATTTTATACATAACGTCAGATGATGGTAATGGCTTCTGACCGGTTCTTGGGTCTTGACCGTTTTCCAATTCTGCAAGGTATGTATGGCTGATGCCTATTATGGCACTTGCCGCCCTGAGACTTAAACCTCTTTTATTGCGTTCTTTCAGCAGCATTTCGCCGAAATCAATGCTCATTTAGTCCTGTCCTTTCGCTCGGCAACGATTATTCTTCGTCGTTCCAGTTGTGGTAAGTGTTCTGAACGTCGTCGTTATCTTCAAGGACTTCGAGAAGTTTGTTCATATTCTTGATCTGGTCTTCATCTGTAAGTGTGATGTAGTTGGAAGGAACCTGCTCAACTTCCGCAGAAAGGAATTCGTAGCCTTTGCCTTCAAGATATTCTCTTACAGAGGAGAAGTTTTCAGGTGCAGTATATATTTCATATACAGTTTCTTCAATAACGAAATCTTCAGCTTCAACTTCCATAAGCTCTTCCATAAGCTTTTCTTCGTCTTCATATTCTTCTTTCGAGATTACGATAACGCCTTTTTTAGAGAACATCCAGTTAACGGAACCTGTCTGACCCAAGTTTCCGCCGTATTTATCAAAGTAGTGGCGAAGATCACCTGCTGTTCTGTTTCTGTTATCTGTAAGCGTTTCAACGATAACTGCAATACCTGCGGGGCCGTAGCCTTCGTATGTGATTTCTTCGTAAGAAGTGTTGTCACCGTCGCCTGCAGCCTTTTTAATAACTCTTTCAATGTTATCGTTGGGCACGTTGTTCGTTTTAGCTTTTGCGATAATATCTTTAAGCTTAGAGTTTGAAGCAGGGTCGGGACCGCCCTCTTTTACAGCCTGAGTGATTTCTCTGCCGATCTTGGTGAAGACGCTGGCTTTCTGAGCATCAGACTTTTCCTTTTTGTGCATAATGTTTTTCCATTTAGAATGACCTGACATATAATATATCCTCCAAAAATTAAATCAGTATAGATTGATAATAAAATTAACTAAGTTATTGTTTTCTGTTTCCGAAAAATGCAAGGAATGCAACGGGTAACGTCCACAGAAGGTTGAAAATGAAGAGCCAGATTCCCGTCACGTAAGGCTGGGCAAGGAAGAGCGCTATTGCAGTAAGAACTAAGCCGAAGCCTACGCTTGCCTGCTTCGTAAGAATGCAAAGGTCAATAATGCTCATCAAATTCTTTGCCTGCTTTACGGAAGAAAGAATACCAATGGAATTCTTCGTGGTGATCATTACAGGTAAATTGTTTCCGTCAGCAATGCTGTCTCTTATTTCCGTAATAAGCTTAACCTCTTCCGCATCGGGAACGATGATTTTCGTAGTCTGAAGGTCGTAACGCTTCTGGACCATAGTTTCTGTAATTGTGCAGTCGTTTGTTTCAACGATAAGATTGAAGTCTTCACCAACGTTTTCTGCGGCTCTCTTCATTGCAGGGTCGCAGTTGTATGTAAAGAGTACGTAAGCTGCTATTTCACCGTTAACGGCAAGATAAAGCATATTTTTGTTTTTTGTAACCATTGAAGCTTCCGCTTCCTGAGAAAGGGGAGATATGTCATAAGAAAGCATAAGGTTTCTGTTTCCCAGAAGTACGTCATCTCCGTATATTTTAGCGGAAATCCCGTAGTTTCTCATATATCTCCATTCGTCAACGGGAGGAAGTCTGTCTATAGGGCAAGAAACCATTTTCATAAAAGCCTTTTTCAAGGGTGCGTCTGACTTCAAAAGAAGTGCCGCTGTATATTCTATGGCTTCTGTCATATACATTTTATTTCTGAATTTAAATTTATCAATAAAAACTCTTTTGGGTGGGAAAAGCTCTGTATCGGTAACAATAAGGTTTTCAGTATCTTTAAGTGCATCAATTGAATGGTATCCCAAAAGAATACTGCCAAGCTTTCTCAACCTTCTCTGAGTTGCAATATATGGCAGAACGAAAGACGTTTCCCCCGTAAATGATGCGGCTATTGCAAAAAGTGCCGCAAGGCTAAGTGAAAAAGCCCCGAAACCGCCAATAAATATGGTTATCAATGAAATCAAAAGAGCCACACCTGCTGCAATGGGCACGAAGTATTTACTCTTTGATTCAGAGGGGTCTCCATCGCAAGAGGTATCAAAAACTGTGGGGAAGTGGACTACAGGGTTTACCATACAAACCTGCTCCACGTAACGTTTCGTTAACGTTATTCTTTCTGCACTTACTTCGTACATTTTACCTTTTTTAATTATGTTAAGGTTAATAAGAATTTCATTTACGAAAAGAAATTTCATCAGCATTGAGCAAAAAACGGAAAAATAGATTACCCACGAAACCGTTTGAGCCCACTGCCCTGCAAATATTTGGTAAAGGCTGTGAATTGCAGCCGCTACTACTGCCATCGCATTAAGGCTGTCGTTTGACGGCTGAAGTCTGAATGCCGAGACTATACCGTCTGAAAATTCATTAAGGCATATTAGAAATAATGCAACGGCAAAAATTAAACCTACTATTCCGTTTACGATAGTTGGTAATGCTGAAATCATAGCTAAAATAAAAGTAACTAAAGCCGCAATTCCAGCCGCAGCAGTTTTAACCCCGATGGAATCTCTTGCCGATAGCGCAGCGGTATATTGTTCATTGAATATTTCTTCATTCATTTATTTCAAAGCCTCCGGACGCTGCGTCCTTGATGTTTCTCTGTCTGAGCGCCTCGTACATTGCAAGTGCTCCTGCAACGGAGATATTGAGAGATGTTATTTCACCCTTCATTGGGATTCGCATAAGATAGTCGCAGTTTTCCCTCGTAAGGCGGGAAATTCCCTTGCCTTCGTCACCTAAAACTATTGCCGCGGAACCTGTAAGGTCTGTGGAATAAAGCTCATCTGAGCCGCTTCCGTCAGTGCCGTAAATCCAAACACCGTTGTCTTGAAGCATTTTTATGGTATCGTTAATATTGGTGACTCTGGCAATTTTTACGTATTCGCAAGCCCCTGCAGCAGTTTTGAAAACTACAGAAGTCATACCGCAAGCGCCTCTTTTGGGGAGAATTATTCCGTGAACGCCTGAAGCGTTTGCTGTTCTGATTATAGCACCCAAATTGCCGGGGTCGTTGATTCCATCAATAATGAGAATAAGAGGTTTTTCTCCTTTTTCAGCGGCATTTGCGAGAATATCTTCAACTTCGCAGTATTCGAACTCAGTTGTAAGAGCAAGAACTCCCTGGTGGTTGCCGTTTCCCGACATTTTGTCAAGCTTTGCTTTTTCCGCTTCAACCACAACGATATGTTTTTCTTTCGCCATAGCAATTATCTTTGTGACAGAGCCTTCTCTGTCGCCTTTAAGAACGAAAAGCTTGTCAACCGTTCTTTCGGAACGGAGAAGTTCCATTACAGGGTTTCTGCCGAAAACTGCATTTTCGTTGTAATCACTACTGATTTCAGTGCGAATTCTTTTATTAACCTTGATGGGTCTGTCGTTTTTTCTCATCGACTGACCGTTTATGGATTTCTTTTTCGGTTTTCTGTCGTACATAACTCAATGTCCTTTCGTTACATTGACTCTACGGAGTCGATAGCCAAAACGTCGAAATGCTTGAGGAGCATTTTTCTTGTTAGGTTGCAAAGTGTGACCCAAGAAGCTTTTTTTGTTTCGTCCACTTCGTTGATGATATGGTTGTCGTGGTAGAATCCCGAGAAGAGGGAAGCAAGTTTGTAAGCGTTGTCGCAAACATAGTTGGGTGCTTTTTCGTTGAATGAACGCATAAACGCTTCGCCGCTAAGGATAAGGTTGAGTATGAGTTCTCTTTCCGTATCGGAGTAAATGCCCGAAATCTCGGTAGCATTTGCCCCCTCTGTCTTTTTGAGCACGGAGTTTATTCTCGTTACTGTGTAGAGCAAGTATGTGCCTGTTTTTCCTTCAAATGAAAGGAATTTATCAATATCAAAGATATAGTCTTTCGTTCTGTGGTTAATGAGGTCACCGAACTTAACAGCAGCAATACCCACTTTTTCAGCAGTAGCTTTGCGTTCTTCCGCAGAAACGAATTCTGATTCCTTCATTTTTGATTCAGCGGCATCGGTAACAGTTGTAAGAAGGTCTGAAAGTCTCATTACGCCGCCATCTCTCGTTTTGTAGGGCTTGCCGTCGCTGCCGTTCATCGTGCCAAATCCAAGATGCTCAAGTTTTGTGCTTTCGGGAACGATTCCTGCTTTTTTAGCGCAACGGAATACCTGGGTGAAGTGAAGAGATTGGCGTTTGTCAACCACGTACCAAATTTTTTCAGGCTTGAAGTCCTTCTGCCTTTGAATTATAGTTGCAAGGTCTGTGGTTGCATAAATATTTGAATTATCTGATTTTTTGATGATAACGGGAGGAATGTCAACTTTATCGCTTTCTTCCGCAACGTCAACTACCTGCGCGCCTTCACTTTCTCTGAGGAGGCCCTTATTTTTAAGTGTTTCAACAAGCTCATCAACGTATTTTTCAGCGTCACTTTCGCCGTACCAAAGGTCAAAATCCACGTTAAGTTTTCCGTAGTTCAGTTTAAGGTCAGCAACGGAAACTCTCATAATTTCTTTCCAAACTGCGATGTAGCCGGGTTTGCCTTTTTGGAGTTCAGCGGTTATTTTGTGAGCCTTTTCTGCAAATTCTTCGTTTTCCTTGCTCTTTTTGCTTGCAAAGGGGTAAATTTCGTTAAGGTCGTCTACGTTAAGTTCGGGAACATTTTCTGTTTCAAGGTCGAAATCTTCTTTGAAACAGCACCATTCAGGATGTCTTTCGTTAAGCTCCGCAATTACAAGACCAATTTGAAGCCCCCAGTCGCCCATATGAACGTCGCCTACAACGTTATAACCAAGAGTTCTTGCAATTCTTTTAAGGGATTCTCCGATGATAGCTGCTCTGAGGTGTCCGATGTGGAGGGGTTTTGCAACGTTTGCGCCGCCGTAGTCTACCACGATGGTTTTGCCTTCGCCAATTACGGAAATGCCGAGATTTTCGTCTAAAAGAACTTCATTTGCTGCTTTTGTGAGAAATTCGTCAGTTAGTGTGATATTGATAAATCCCGGACGAACTGCGTCAACAGATTTGAATTCGCTATCCTGTCGGAGAATTTCCGCAATCTGTTCCGCAATCATAAGGGGAGCTTTTTTGTAAAGCTTCGCACCCTCGAAAGAGCCGTTGCACTGGAATTGGCAAAGGTCAAATCTGTCGGAAACGGAAACTTGCCCGAGACGGCGTTCGTAACCGCATTTTTCAAAAGCGTCTGAAACTTTGTTTGTAAGATGTTTTATAATTGATTCCATTGAATCTTCATTCCTTTTTTCATTTTCTCTATATTAAATGGTAAATATTCTTATTTATTGGTGGAGCCGAAGCCTCCTGAGCCTCTGTCCGTTGTTGAAAGCTCTTCGCATTCTTCAATGGGGAATTGCTCGTACTTAGTAATAACAAGCTGTGCAAACCTGTCACCGGGTCTGACAGTGTATTTCATAGATGACGTATTGGTGACGAATACCATAAGCTCGCCTCGGTAGTCGCAGTCGATAACTCCAACGCTGTTTGCAAGTGTTATACCGTGCTTTGCACCAAGTGAAGAGCGAATATATATAAGCCCCACGTATCCTTTGGGGATTTCAACGCAGATTCCCGTATTCAATTTTTCCAACTCACCGGGGATAATTGTTTTTTCATCTTCTCCGAAGTAGGTCAGGTCAAGACCTGCAGCACCTTCAGTGGCGTAGAAAGGCATAGGCGGCTTTTCACCGTTTCGCTCAAGTCTTTTAATTTTAAGTTTTGGGGCCGTCATCTGTAATACAGTCCTCTCGTAAGATTTTTCATTTCTCTTTCGGCGTTGATTTTCTCTGCATATGCGTCAACAACTTCTTTTACCTCACCGGAGGTTTCGTCGGTGAAAAGAAGTCTTTTAAATGAAAGCTGGGGCAAATCTTTATCTGCCAGCCATAATTTATCTGAATTCCATACATCGTTTGCGCAATCGTAGCCGCAAGTTACCAAGAAAGTCTTATTCATTCTATCTTTTAAATAGTATGGTTTATTTTTGTTTTCGCATCCGTGACCGTTTCCTTTGATGCAGTTTCTCATAGTCATAAATGGTAGTCTTCCGTAAGCGATAATCCCCGATTTTTCATCTGCCAGGTCTTGAATTTTCCTCATATTAAGCTCGAATGAAAGGGTTACGTTTTTTATGCCCATATTCAAATATGCGTCTTTTGAAAAAGCGTTCGTAACGTTAAGACCCGTATCTCCGTAGAGATTTGCATCATATCCGCTGAGAGCGTAAATATGACCGATATTTCCGCAAAGAAAATCCTTTACCCCTGAATTCAGTGCCGTTTCAATGAGGTTTTTTATTTCGCGGCGGTTTTCGTCTCGGATAATCATTGGGAGAACTAATCCTGTTTTTTCTTTGTAAAATTCAAAAAGCTCTGTAAAGCGTTTTTCCTTTACTGCCGTCAGCGGCAACCAAATTCTTGAAATTCTGTTGTCGCAAATTACGTTTTTCAGTACTGTAAATTGAGCTTCTATTTCAGTTTTTTCAGCTTTATCGTAATTATTTTTTTGTGGGAGCTTTACTGTAAACGAGCCTCTTTTTATATTTTTCATCGAGTCCAGGCAGTTTATTATTTGCCTGCGGGCATCGTTTATTTTTGAGGCAGGAATAAAATTATCTTTGGTATCGCAATGTAAATTTCTCAGTTCGTAAGGTGTTCCGCCAAGTCTTCCCAAATTTTTCTTCAACTGTTCTTCTCCTGTGGGAGCGTTTGCGGCTTTTTCTCCTATGATTGAAACCTCAGCAGAGTGGTTTTCGCTATCGGTTGCAGAGAAAATTATGTTTCTGTTTTCGTCAGATATTACGTTGAAATCAACTGCAAACCTTTTGTATTCCTTTTCGGGCTGTACGTATGGGGGAATGGTTTCCGTTTCTTTTCGCACGCCGAACATTGGTTTCCCCATCTTGTTAAGGTAATATCCGTCGGTAAATCCGTCTCTGCTGAAAATTTTCGCAAGTTCATCTTTTTTGCTTTCGGTGTAGGTTTCGCCTCTTTTAGCATTTGCATAAGCTGCTGTTACTGCTCCAACGTAAGCAGGGCCTTTCATTCTGCCCTCAATTTTAAGTGAGGCGATTCCCATATCTTCGAAATCTCTTACGTATTCCAACAGGCAGTTATCCTTGAGGCTAAGTGAATATCCTCTTTCATAAGGGAGTCTGCAAGGCTGAGCGCAAGCACCTCTGTTTCCGCTTCTGTTGCCGATAACGGAACTCATTCTGCATTGACCGCTATAACATACGCAAAGAGCTCCGTGAACGAAAATTTCAAGCTCAATGGGTGAATTTTTTGCGATGTATTCAATATCTTTTTTTGAAAGTTCTCTGGCAAGAACGGCTCTGGTGAATCCCAATTCTGTCGCTTTCATAACTCCGTCAAGATTTCCGATTGACATCTGTGTGCTTGCGTGGAGAGGCACGGAACCTGCAGTACATTTTTTCAACGCTTCCGCTAAGCCCAAATCTTGAACTATAAAAGCATCAACCCCAAGTTCCGTCAGCTTTTCGCCTAATGTAAGCACTTGCTTAAACTCATTATCAAAAATGAGCGTGTTAAGGACGGCATAGACTTTAACACCGTTTTTTTTGCACAGTTCTATGCCGTTTTTAAATTCTTCGTCGGTAAAATTCTGAGCGTTTACTCGCGCATTGAATTGAGGCGCGCCCATATACACTGCGTCAGCGCCGTTTTCTACAGCTGCTTTCAAAGCGGCATAGGAGCCTGCCGGAGAAAGTATTTCCATAAATTCCTTTTATTTTTTGCCGGAGAGTTCGATTTTAAGTGTAAGAAGTTCGTCCTTGAGTCTTTCAGCCATACGGCGAGCCTCGTCTCTTTCTGCAAGAGCCTTAGTTGTGTCGTCAAGGTAGTCTTTCAACTGAGCTCTCATATTGTCTGTACCTGTTTCAAGCTTGAAAAGCTCGTCCGCAAGGTCCATTGCAACGAGGAGTGCTGCATTTGTAAGGGAGATGCTGGGGTTAACAGAGGTGATTTCTTTAACTCTTCTGTCAACTTCTGTTGCAATCATATTTGTGTATTCAGCTGATTCTGAAGAATAGAGGGAAAGGTCAAATCCACCGATTCTTACTGTGTATACGTTCTCCATAATGTTACTCCTTTTTTATGTGAATATTTGTATTGTGTGGAAGACGACTTTACAATCTCCTTTATAATAACACAAAATCGAAAAAAAAGCAATATAATTTAACGCATAATTTGATTTTTTCAGCTATTTTTCAAAATTATGCCCGAAACGGCTTGACCCAAAGTCAAATTCCTGTTATAATTTATAAAAAAGATAATATAAGAGACGGCTTCATTTTAAAGCCGTCTCTATTCTTTATTTATTTTGTTCCGAAAATTCTGTCGCCTGCGTCACCCAGACCGGGAACTATGTATCCGTGGTCGTTAAGCTTTTCGTCCAAGGCTGCGCAGTAAACTTCAACGTCGGGATGGTCTTCGTTAAGTCTTTCAACGCCTTCAGGTGCGGCAATAAGGTGAACGCTCTTAATGTTTTTTACACCATAGTTTTTAAGGAACTGAATAGCCGCAGAAGCGCTTCCGCCTGTTGCAAGCATTGGGTCAACGAGGAGAACGTCTCTTTCGCTGATGTCAGATGGGAGCTTGCAGTAGTATTCAACGGGGTTGAGAGTTTCAGGGTCTCTGTAAAGACCAATATGACCGATTTTGATTGCGGGAATCAAGTTTACAATACCGTCTACCATTCCAAGGCCTGCTCTGAGAATAGGAATAACTGCCATTTTCTTACCTGCAAGCATTTTTCCCTTAGTCATAGCCACGGGGGTCTGAATATCTACCTCTTTAAGGGGAAGTTCTCTTGTTACTTCGTAGCACATAAGCATTGAAATCTCGCTTGCAAGCTCTCTGAATTCCTTAGAGCCTGTGTCTACGTTTCTCATAATGCTGATTTTGTGCTGGATAAGTGGGTGGTTTGTTACGTTGACCTTCATTTTCGTTGCCTCATTTCTATTAAAATTAAATTTGTTTTACTTATGAATACATATTGATTCTGCGCTCGTGCTTGCCGCCCATAAATTCAGTATTAAGGAATACCTTCATTGTTTCAAATGCAAGTTCTTCGCCAATGGTTCTTGCGCCCATACAGAGAACGTTTGCGTTATTGTGCTGGCGAGTAAGTCTTGCAGTAAATTCGTTGTGGCAGAGAGCTGCTCTGATGTGGCTGTGTCTGTTAGCCGCCATACTCATACCGATACCGGTGCCGCAAATGAGAATGCCCTTCATTTCGGGGTTTTCTTTAATTGCAAGGCAAAGAGCGTTTGCGAATTCGGGGTAATCACAGCTGTCTGTGGAATTTGTGCCGCAGTCAGTTACTTCATAGCCGTTTTCTGTAAGATATTTCTTCATTTTCTCTTTCAGTTCAAATCCTGCGTGGTCTGAAGCAATTACGATTTTTTTGTTGTCCATTTTATTTTCCGCCTTTCTCTTTTTCCAATCTTTCTCTTTCAGCTTGTGGTAATCTCAGATATTCGGGAACCAATTTTTCAGATTCCGTTATTATGAAGCCGCAATTTTCTGCTGCTTTGTAAACACCTTCGCCTCTGACGAATTTAAAATCACCTTCCGCTACTTGAGGATTAAAACCTCTTTCATTGCAGAAGTTTTTGAAAAGCTCCGTGCCGTCACCTGTGATGAATATGTCTTTTCCGTTAATCTCTGCAAAAAGTTCGTCGCAGCTTATTTGTCTGTCTTCAGTGAGCCTTATTGCTTTACCCTTTTCTATTCTGAAAATTCCGTTGTAAAGCATACCTCTTCTTGCGTCCATTACAGCGCAGACCAAACCGTCAGACTGTCTGTTATAAGCTAATGCTTCCAACGTTGAAACTGCCGTGCAGGGAATATTTCTTTCAAAAGCCAAGCCCTTCACCGTTGCCGCTGCAATTTTTACACCGGTAAACGAACCCGGACCTACGGTAACTGAAATATTTTCAATTTCTTTTGCGGAAATTCCGCTTTCTTCAAGGACTTTTTTTATTGAGGGTAACAGTGTTTTACTGTGATTGAGTCCGTTGTTAAGTAGAATGTCTGCAATCATTTTGCCGTCTTTGAAAACGGCGCAAGCGCAGGTTACGGACGAAGTATCTATGCAAAGTGTGTTCATTTCGTTTATACTTCCTTAGTCGGGGATTTCAATATTTCTTTCATTATTGCCGCTACCGTAGCTGAATTTCAGATGAATGCATTTTCTGTCGGTAATATCTGCATTTCCTGCCCATTCGACGAAAACAATGTCACCGTCATTATCATAAAAACCAACGGAAAAAAGGTCGTCCTCATCCATAATTCTATAAAGGTCGTAGTGCAATATTTTAAGTTCTTTTGTTATATATTCGTTGCAAAGAGTGAATGTGGGGCTTGTAACGGGTTCATTAAATCCCAAGGCTTTTGCGCAGCCCTGCACGAAAACAGTCTTACCCGCGCCCATTTCACCGTCAAGGCAAATGGTATCTCCTTTTTTCAGCTGCAAGGCGAATTTTTTGCCCAATTCAGCCGTTTCTTCGGGAGTATGTGTTGTGTATATCATAGTTTTTCCTTTCTCCGGCTAGAAGTTGATGCGTCCGCATATCCAGTACATAAAGGGTATCGTAACGATATTCAGCAGTACGCATATAAAGGTCATCAAATTACCGAAGTCATAGTCGAGGTTGTATTCTTTATAAAACATAGTAAGTGAAATGCTTGGAGAAGCAGCGTAAACTACTGTAAGAACCCCCAAATATTCAGGAGAGAAAAATCCCGAAATCTTTGCTATTACGTTCACTATTAGTGGTATAATGAATAATTTCAGCGGAATATAAAGGTAAATAAGCTTGTGCTTGAAAATATTTTTAAGCTTTAAATTGGTCAAAGACATTCCCAAATACATCATTGCAAGGTAGGAAAGTGCGCTTCCCAATTTTGTAAAGGGGCCAATTAAAAGGGATGGTAGATTCACGCCGCAGAATTTCAAAACCAGGCATAAAACGTAGGTTACCATAATGGGATTTACGGAAAATTTCCCCTTTTCCTTTTTAATTCCCGAAATCTTTGAGGCTCCTGCTGAAATATAGGAAATTCCCGTTGTCCACGTAATAATGTTTGAGCCTAATGCCAAAATTGTACAGCTTAAAGCTCCGGAATCTCCGAAAAGCTCTTGGCAAATGGGAACACCCATAAAAATACTGTTAACGGAATACGTTATTGCTACGAATACGTATTTTCGTTTATCTTCCATTTTAAGAAGTTTGGTAATAAGAACCGCTAAAAGCATTGTTGACTGAGTAAAAACCAAACCGGAAATAAACAGCGGTAATCTGTCAAAAAGTTGCTGTAACGTGACCTCGTTTGAAAGCAATTTCGACATTATCCATATGGGAAAAACCAACCGTGTTACGATATGGGAAAGGAATGAAGTTGCTTCCTTTTTTACATAGCCTGACTTAACGGAGATAAATCCTATTGCCATAAAAATTCCCAAAACGGAAACGGAAGATATAATAGCTGAAATCTGATTCATAATTTATATACCTTTTTTATTTTCAAATATTATTATATCACAAGCGTAAGAAAAAAACAAGAGGGAAAGATTAAAAAAACGAAAAATTTACCGATACTTGCGAGATTTTATATAAAAACAAGGGAACCCTCTATTGAAGGTTCCCCTAATTTCAGAATTTGTATTCAATTTTATCAATCCAAAGGATTTCTTGCCACCAAAACAGCGTGAACTGCAACTCTGTTTGCAGGGTTTGAGCCTTTGCATGTTGAAAGTGTGAGGATTCTGCTTTTTTCTGTGAATTCAAAAGTTGAGAAGTATCCTTTCAACTGATTCTTATCCTGAAGTTCTGTTGCAAAATCAATAAATTCCTGAGGGTTTTCAAATCTTGTCTGAATGTAATTGTAGTAAACATTTGTTTCGTGCCAAGAGAAAATCTGCCAAATGGTTTCGTCTTTAGGAGTTGTGATTTTAATGAAGTGGTTGTAGCCGTTTTTATACCATTCGGGAGTTTCGTTTAAATTCTTCAAGCCGCCGAACATTTTATAGCTTCTTGCGTGGCCGTAAATAATAGTGTTATAGTTTGAAGTTATGCTTGACATATTATTTCTGTAGTCCGCATAAATCCAACCATTTACGTTTGAAGATTTGTCAAAGCTGTGGGAAAGGTAGAAGTCGTTATTGTCAGCTTGAACTACTGCAGTATCAATTGGAAGACCTGTTATTGAGTCGTTGCCTGGAATGCAGATCCAAGCCACGGTATCGTCGTTTCTTTCCATAAGCTTATCAAAATTAAGACCGCTGAGATATGAAATATCGTTCAAATCTATATCGTTTGGGTGAATAACGGAAAGGTCCGTTTTATCCAATGAAGAGCCGGGTCTTGTAACTGAAACGATAGTATTCTGAGTTTTATCCTTTTCAGCCTCTTCCTTCGTCTGGTCGTCGTAGTAATCCTGCTGATTATCATCGGGATTCTGATTGTCGTCAGGGTTTTCGCTTCCCGTATTCGGATCTTCCGTTTGGTCTGGATTTTCCGTTTTGTCGTCGGGGACTACGGGATTTTCCGGATCTTCTGGAGTAACGCTAGGGTCATCTCTGTCTATTAAATCTTTTAAACCGTCAATTTCATCCTGCGTGCTTGATTCATCTAAAATATCTGAACCGATTTTGATTACGGAAAATGCGAAGACACCTATACAAAGTATGAGAACTACGATTCTGATAACGTTGCTTGCTCCGTTCTTTTTCTTTACGGGAGCTTTTTTAGCGGTTTTTTCAGTTGTTTGAACGTCTTTATTTTCGTTATTTTCCATTGTTTCACTCCGTTCTTAGATTAGTCTCTGTCTGTTCGGGGTCTGGATTGTACAAGCACTGCGTGTACAACGTATCTCATATCACCAATGTGAGAAGAACAAGTTGAAAGTGTAAGTATCTGGTCGTCAGGACCAACTGTTACGCCATAATCTCTGTTTCTGAGGATGGAAGCATAGGGTTTGTAAGTAGTTTCGTATTCGTGGTCGTTTTCTGGTGCGCTGATTCTTGAACGCCAGTTGTTTGCAAATTCAACGAAAGATGCCTTATCGATGGAGAAATCGTGCATTTTCTGTTCGTCAAGCACAAGCTCCAATTTTTCTGCTGAAGAGAGTGCTGCAAGCTTAGCGTTGATTGTGTCAGTATCGAGCATCCAGTTTGTGTTAAGGTAATAATGCTGAGAGGAGTCTGTGTAGTAGCAAGCGAAAACTTTCCAAACGGTTTCGTATTCAAGTGTGTTGAGGTATACGTATCTGTTGCTTTCTTTTGCAAACCAATCTGCGTCTCTTGTTGCAAATTCAAGTCTGTCAAAGGTGGTTTTGCCTTTTGCGTGACCGTAGAAAATGGTATTCTTATCTGAAATTTCGCCTGTTTCTCTGATTGAGGTGTTTCTGCAGTCAAGAACTACTGAGCCTTCGTCTTTCCAGGTCTTGTCAAGGTCTACGCCCAAATAGAACTCATTGTCCGTTCCCTGAGCTGTGGGGAAGTTGATTTCTCCCATACCGTCAGAACCTTTTGTGTTTGGAATATAGAGCCAAGCAACGCAGTCTTTATTGTATTTATTGAAATATTCAAGGTTATCGCTTACAAGGAATCCTGCCGCGTCAAGCTTGGGCGCGGGAATGTTTTTTGTGTTGAATTTCGTTGTGGAAGTTCCCGTGTTGCCCTGAGTACTCTGGTTGCCTTGACTTCCCTGGCTTCCTTGATTTCCGGAACCTTCGTTACCTGATGTTTGCTGCTTAGGTTTAACAGTAATTTCGCAGGTGTCTGTAAATCCACCGTCGTTTGTGGTTACGGTAATAATTGCAGTGCCTTTTTTAACCGCTGTGATAGTACCTGTAACAGGGTCAACGGTTGCAACTGATTCGTCTGAAGAAGACCAAGTTACAGCTTTGTCGGTAGCGGAGAATGGAATAATATCTTCGCCTATTCTTACCGTTGCTCCAATTTCTTCAAATGTGTAGGATTCAGAGCTGAGAACTACGCTTTCAACGGGAACCGTAGGAACTTCTACGATTTCTTCAACGTCAACCGTGATATTACAGAAAGCTTTAACTGAACCGTCTTCGGTGGTAACGGTAATAACCGTTTTACCGTTTGACATAGGTATAACTTCATTTTCTGAATTAATTGTTGCAACGCTTACGTTAGCGCTTTCCCAAACGAGATTGTTAGCGTTAACTGCGTCTGAAGGTAAAGCAAATGCTTCAAGCTTAACCCTTGTTTCATAATTTGTGAACGTGTATTCCTTCAAGTTGAGGGTAATGGATTTAACTCTTACTTCCACAGGCTCGTTATCTCCGCAAGCGGTAAAGCAACCTAAAGCCATTATAAGGCAAAGAATTAAAGCCATAAATCTTACACGTTTTGAATATTTTTGCATTGGTATAGCCTCCGTAATTTGGATTTCAGATGAATATTCACGGTTTTGTCTTATATTTTTGATACAAACCGTGTCTTCTGTTCAAAATCATTAAACCACTCGTAATTTTACCATAAAATCGCTGAAAAATCAAGCCTTTAAATGCGGTAATTTTCCAACAATATCGTGAAACTAGCCTCGAATGGATTCTGTTCGACATTTAGACGAGTTTTATCGGGAAAAGTTCCACGAAATTTGTGCCGTTTTGCGGAACTTTATTCGGTGCTTTTTCAACAAGAAGAAGACCTTTCCCCTTAATCAAAAGGGAAAGGTCGGATTTTTTATGTTTGATTCAGTTTGTTAAAGCTGAATTTCGCCTGCAAATTCAGGGCACTTTGTTGCAATAATCTGTTTTGCGATTTCTACTGCGTCAAATCCGTAAGCTTTAAGGATTTCTGCAGGTGTGCCGGATGTACCAAATTTATCCTGTGCACCGATTTTGATGATTTCTTTGCCGTTGTGTCTGCAAACGTCAAGTTCAGCGAGAGCGTCGCTTACTGCGCTACCGAGGCCACCGAATACGTTGTGGTCTTCAATAGTAACGATAAGACCTGTATCTGTGATAGCGTCTTTGATTGCAACTGTGTCGATAGGCTTAATAGAGGGCATATCAACGATTCTTGCAGTCAAGCCATTCTTTTCAAGAATAGCCTTAACGTCCATTGCCAACTGGTAGAAGGGACCGCAGAACATAAGAGTTACGTCCTTACCGTCAGCAAGTCTTTCGCTCTTACCGAGTTCAAATTTATATTCGCCTTCTGTATAAACAACGGGGATGGGAAGTCTGCCAACACGAATGTAAACGGGACCGTCGTATTCAGCTGCAAAGCGGCAAGCTTCTTTAGTCTGAACTGCGTCGGAGGGGGCGAGAACTACCATACCGGGAACTGCTCTCATAAGAGCAATATCTTCAAGGCACTGGTGAGTAGCACCGTCTTCACCTACTGTAAGACCTGCATGTGTTGCAACTACCTTAACGTTGTTGTGGGGATATGCAATACTGTTTCTGATCTGTTCGTAAGCTCTGCCTGCAGCAAACATTGCGAATGTGGAAGCGAAAGCTATATTTCCGCAGGAGGCAATACCTGCAGCAACAGTCATCATATTTCCTTCAGCAATACCGCAGTTGATATGTCTTTCAGGGAAAGCTTTTTTGAAATCTGCAGTTTTTGTGGATTTAGTTAAGTCCGCATCAAGTACGAAAAGATTATCGTATTTTTTACCGAGTTCAATAAGAACTTCACCGTATGCGTCTCTTTGAGCTTTCATCTCAGCCATTTGCTTCAACCTCCTGGATTGCTTGTTCATACTGTTCTTTGTTGGGAGCTACGCCGTGCCAGCCAGCCTGGTTTTCCATAAAGGAAACGCCTTTGCCTTTAACTGTTTTAGCAATAACTGCCGTGGGCTTGTCTGTGCATTCTTTAGCTGCTTTAAGAGCGCCTCTGATTGCATCAAGGTCGTGACCGTCGATTTCAAGAGTGTTGAATCCGAAAGCCTTCATTTTATCTGCAAGAGGTGCAGAAGACATAACTTCATTTACGTCACCGTCAATCTGGAGACCGTTGGAGTCAATAAATACGCAAAGATTGCTGAGTTTATAGTGAGCTGCGAACATAAATGCTTCCCAGCACTGACCTTCTTCGATTTCGCCGTCACCGAGAATGGTGTAAACTCTAAAGTCTTTGTTTTGTTTTTTAGCGGAAATAGCCATACCGCAAGCAGCAGAAACACCCTGGCCCAAAGAACCGGTAGTCATATCAACACCGGGGATATGTTTCATATCAGGGTGACCTTCAAGGTAGCTGTCGATTTTTCTGAAGGTTTTGATGTCTTCAACAGGGAAATAGCCCTTAAGTGCGAGAGCAGAATACATAGCGGGGCAAGCGTGACCCTTGGAAAGAACGAATCTGTCTCTATCCTGATTTTTCGGGTCGTTTACGTCTCTTCTCATCTCTTCATTGTAGAGAACTGCGAGAATGTCCGTGCAAGAAAGCGAGCCACCGGGATGTCCGCTTTTTGAGTTGTAAATAGCTTCAAGAATCAATTTACGCATTTCTTTTGCGAATACTTTTGTTTCCATTTCAGCTTATCAATCCTTTCAATACTGTTGGTGCTGTGTTTTTTATAAAAAAACCGTCACTTTATGTTTACTTTTTCACATACAGGTACATTATATCACAAAATTATTGAAAAAGCAATAGTACAACAACGAAAAAAAAGTGACTTTCATTTAAAGTGACGAAATGTTCGTTTTTATTCCTTGCATTGTGGATAAAAATATGGTAAAATATAATGTAATTGTACCTTATTATGCTATTATGAGAACGGAGGAAGCCGATTGCAGCTAAAAAGTCTTGAACTTACGGGGTTCAAATCATTTCCCGAAAAGACGTTGATAAATTTCAGTGAAGGTATTACTGCCATAATCGGTCCTAACGGAAGCGGTAAAAGTAATATTTCCGATGCTATTCGCTGGGTAATGGGCGAAACTTCCACCAAAAGCCTCAGAGGCACGAAGATGGAAGACGTTATTTTTGACGGTACTCAATCCAGAAAGGCCTTGGGTTTTGCAGAAGTTACTTTGACTTTGGATAATTCCGATAAGCAGCTGGATATAGATTTCGACGAAGTGGCAATTTCCAGAAGGTATTACAGATCCGGAGAAAGTGAATATTACATAAATAAAAGCCAAGTAAGAATGCGTGACGTTCACGAGCTTCTCAGAGACACCGGACTGGGCAAATCGGGCTATTCTATTATCGGTCAGGGCTCCGCTACTGAAATTATTAACGCTAAAAGTACTGATAGACGTTACCTTTTTGAAGAAGCTTCCGGTATTTCTAAATTCAGATACAAAAAAGAAGAAAGCGAAAGAAAGCTGAAGCTTACCACTGAAAATCTTATCAGACTTAACGATATTAAAGCAGAAATCGAAAGCCGCTTGGGTCCTTTGGAAACTCAAGCGAAAAAGGCACGCAAATATCTGGAACTTTACGCAAAGAAAAAGGACCTTGAAATTGCCCTTTGGCTTGACGATATTAAAGTTACGGAAGCTGAATCTGTAAAAGCGGAGGAAACATTGGCTTCCCTTAACAGAAGTGTTGAAAAATGCGAAAATGAGCTTCGTGATTGTGAAGAAAGAATTGAACGTGAAACTGAAAATATAAGGCAAATTACCGTTGAAATAGAAGAAATCCGAAATGAAAACGCAATCGTTCACGATAAAATCCGAGAATTGAATTCAGAGATTCTTATTTTGGGCAATGATACGGAGCACGCAAAAAAAGATATAGAAAGAATCGAAGAGCAGCAGAAACTACTTTCAGGTCACCGAGCTGAAACGGAAAAACTTCTTGCTGAAAAAATTTCCGAAACGGAAAAACTTACGGCAGATATTACTGAAAACGAAAAAAAGCAAGCTTCTGTAATTGCAGAGTCTCAGGTACGAATGAAGCAAGAAGAGGCTTCTGCCGAAAAAGCAAGGGAAATTAGAGACGAGCTTGCTTCCGTTATGGCAAAGCTGACGGAGCTTCAAATCGAGCAGGGAAGACTTAAAGAACAGCTCTCCGCTTCCGAAGACCGCAAAATTACGTTAGAAGAAGAGATTTCCGACGGCGAAAGCCGTTTGCAAACACTTAATTCTGCCAGAAATCAGTACCTTGAAGAGCTTAATAAATTAAATGAAGAGCGCATTAACCGCAAAAATATTTACGAAGGCTACGTTCTTAAAATCAGCAGTAAGCGAAATCAAGCGGAAAAAACTGCAGAAAAATATAACGAGTTGAAGCGACTTTTTGATGAGAAAACCTCAAGAAAACGTATGCTTGAAGACCTTGCAAAACATTACGAGGGCTTTAACGGAAGCGTAAGAAACGTAATGAACGAGGCTAATAAGGGCGTTCTTAAAGGCGTTATCGGTACGGTTGCGTCCGTTATTAAAACTGACGACCAATATGCAGTTGCTATCGAAACTGCCCTCGGTTCCGCAATTCAGAATATTATTACCGAAAACGAAAAAAGTGCAAAAGATTGCATTTATTATTTGAAGTCAAGAAATTACGGCAGAGCAACGTTTCTTCCCGTTGATACTGTTTCAGGCTCTAAGCTCCAAAACAACGGGGCGTCAACTTGTGCAGGATACATTGGAATTGCTTCCGATTTGCTCGAATACGACCCTAAATTTAACGGCATAATTCAGCAGCTTTTGGGTCGAATCGTAATAGCGGATACTATTGACAATGCAACCCAGATGGCTCGCCGCAATAAGTATTCCTTCAGAATCGTTACTCTTGATGGTCAGGTGGTAAATCCCGGTGGTTCACTTACCGGTGGTTCTGTAAGCAAGGGTATTGGTATCCTCAGCCGTTCCAACGAGGTTGAAGCTCTTTCCTCGGAAATTAAAGTAATTGAAGAAAAGTTGGCTGCTGCGTCTGAAGCCGCAAAGGTTGCCGCAAACGATTTGCGAGCCGTTAGCTCTTCTCTTGAGGGCTTGAATGCTGAAATTAAAGTGGCTGACGAAGAATATATTAAAAAAGAAGCAGAACTGAAAAACGGAGATAATTATATTTTCAACGTTACTGCTCAAATGGAAGCTTTGAAAAATTCAGTAATTGCAGAAGATGAAAAGCAGAAAATGCTTGACGAAGCTCTTAAAGCTGTTGGTTCAGACCTTGTTTCCCTTAAAGAAAAAGCGAAAATTGCTGAAGATGAAAGCGAAGAGGTTTCAAAACTTTCCGCAGCGCTTTCTGCAGAGCGTGAGCAAATTATTGAAAAGCTCCATCATATTGAAATTATTAAAACAGAGCTTATTAAAAACAGAGAAGCCGTTTTGAATGAGGTTGAAGCTCTCAGAAGAAATATTCGCGAATCTGAAGAGGCAGGAAGTGATTCTCAGCATCAGATTGATGAAATTTTGCTTAAAATTGAATCCTATGCAAAACGCACCGCAGAAGCTGAAACGGAAATCAAAGAGCTTGAAACACAAAACGAGGGCAGAACTCAGCTTATCGCTAAGAAAAATATTGCCCGCGAAGAATCGGAAGCAAAGAAAACCAAACTTTATGAAAGCGAAAGAAACGTTTTTGAGCAGAAAGATAAATTGGGCAGAGAGCTTGAGCGAACTTCAATTAAATGCGGCACTTTGAAAAATGAAAAGGATAGCCTTGTTTCCAAAATTTGGGACGAATACGAGCTTTCAGTATCGGAAGCCTCAGAGCTTGGTTTGGAATTGGGAGATAAAGCAGAGGCAAAATCTACCGTTACTTCTTTGAAAAACTCCATCAGAGGCTTGGGTGCTGTAAATGTGGATTCTATTGAGGAATTCGCAGAGGTAAGCAACCGCTACGAAGAACTTACTGCACAGCTTACTGACCTTGAATCAGCAAAAGCTTCTTTGGAAAAGATAATTACAGACCTTGAATCTGAAATGACGCAGATTTTCTCGGAAAAATTCAAGACCATAAACGAAGCGTTTGAAGAAGTGTTCAAAGAACTTTTCAACGGTGGTTCTGCAAAACTTACTCTTACTGACCCTGAAAACGTTCTTGAATCAGGCGTTGAAATTTTCGTTGCTCCTCCCGGAAAAATCATCAAGCATCTTTCATCTTTATCAGGCGGTGAGCAGTCCCTTACTGCAATAGCTCTCTACTTTGCGCTTTTGAAGATTCGTCCTGCTCCATTTTGTTTGCTTGACGAAATTGAATCTGCTCTTGACGACGTAAACGTAATCAGATATGCAAACTACCTGCGTAATCTTACGAAGAAGACTCAGTTCTTGGTTATTACTCACAGACGAGGCACAATGGAAGCGGCAGATAGACTTTACGGCGTAACTATGCGCGAAAAGGGCGTTTCAAGAATTATTACCATTAACGTAAGCGAAATAGAAAATAATATGTTGGGTTAATTTTTACCCTTATTTAATAGGAAAGGACTTTAAAAATGGGATTTTTCAGTAAAATTAAAGAAAGTCTTTCTAAGACAAAACAGAATATAAGCGATAGTCTTAACGGGCTTTTCGCAAACTTCCGCAAGGTTGACGAGGAATTTTTGGAAGAACTTGAAGAAATTCTTATTCTTGCAGACGTTGGCTTTGAAACTACGGAAAAAATTATAGACGAGCTTCGTCAAGCGGCAAAGCTTGAAAAAATCGAAGACGCAGAAGCTCTCAAAAACCGTTTGGTTGAAATCATTACGGAAATGATGTCAGGCGGAAACGAGCTTAATATCAATACGAAACCTTCCGTTATTATAGTGGTTGGCGTAAACGGCGTTGGCAAAACGACTACTATCGGCAAACTTGCAAATATGTTAAAAACCGAAGGCAAAAAGGTGATAATTGCTGCGGCCGATACCTTCAGAGCTGCGGCTATTGAGCAGATTGAAATTTGGGCTCAGCGCTCCGATATTGATATTGTTAAGCACCGTGACGGTTCAGACCCTGCGGCAGTCGTTTTTGACGCAGTTCAAGCTGCAAAAGCAAGAGGGGCTGACGTTGTTATCTGCGATACAGCGGGCCGTCTTCACAATAAAAAGAATCTTATGGACGAACTTGCAAAAATAGCAAGAGTTGCAGATAGAGAGCTTCCCGGTTGCGACAGAGAAACACTTCTCGTGGTTGATGCAACTACAGGACAAAATGCCGTTGAACAGGCTAAAAACTTTAAAGAAGCAACAGATATCACAGGGGTAGTTCTTACAAAACTTGACAGTACTGCAAAAGGCGGCGTAACCATTGCAGTAAAAGAGGTTACGGGTGTTCCCGTTAAATTGGTTGGCTTGGGCGAACAGATGGACGACCTTAAAATCTTTGACCCTACAGATTTTGCAAAAGCGCTTATTGAATAAGGAGTGTGACTTATGAGGATTTTAGTTGCATCAAATAATAAAAATAAAATTCGTGAGATAAAACAGATTTTAGGTGATATCTTTGAACCGATTTCTCTTTCAGAAGCAGGAGTTGAATCGGATCCCGAAGAAACAGGTTCAACATTTCTGGAAAACGCTTTGATAAAGGCTCGCGCAGGAATGGAAGTTTCAGGAATGCCCTGCATTGCAGACGACAGTGGACTTTGCGTTGATGCCCTCAACGGAGCCCCCGGTGTTTACTCTGCAAGATATTCCGGTGAAGGTGCTACTGATGAAAAAAACAACGAATTGCTTTTGAAAAATATGGCTGATATTACAGACCGACGCGCTTGCTTTAAAAGTGCTATTGCAATGGTTTTCCCCGATGGCAGGGAAATAACTGCAGAGGGTGAATGCCCGGGAGTTATGATTTACGAGGGTAGAGGCAACAACGGCTTCGGCTACGATCCGCTTTTCCTTGTAGAGGAATACGATAAAACCTTTGCAGAACTTAGCGGCGAAATCAAAAATCAGATAAGCCACAGAGCCCACGCGCTTCAAGCATTCAGGGAAAAAATTAAAGATTTTGAATAAAACGAAGAACCATCGGAAATTTCCGATGGTTCTTTACACTTATTTTGATTTTAGTTGCTTGACAACACATTTCACATATGGTATAATATAATTATAGGCTATAATACAAAGTTTTATAAAGGAAGTGCCTGTATGAAAAAAATAATAGCGATTTTTCTTTTGACAGCGGTTCTTTTAAGTACTGCATGTGCGAAATCTCCCATTGAAATGATGTCTTTCTTAGGTGGAAACGACGTCAATATCTATCACGAAGATCTTGAATGGATAGCGAATTTGACGAATGAAGCTGCAAGAGCTTCCGATTATGAAAAGTTTGATATTCCCGAAGATTTTATAATTGGTGCAGAATCTTCCGAAACTGCCGTTCCAGTTAAAAAAGATTACGGCAATATAGAAAAAATCACTTCCTTGCCTGACCAAACGGGTCATCCTGAAGTTTCTGCAGAAGTTGTGGACGTTGAAAATCTTCTTTCTTGCGATTGGAATTATATTTCCTTATCTGATTATGAAATTAAATATTCTGAGGAAAAAATGCTTTCAGAGTACGGTTCTCAGATTGAATCAAAAGATTTAAACGAACAAATCGGACTTATTGATTCCGATTATGATATGCCTTACCACATAGTTGCTGAAGAAAACGTAATTCTTCACGGAGCCAAAGGTGACGGCCTTACTGATGATACAGAAGCTTTCAAATCAGCACTTGCTGCTGCGGAGGCAAAGGGTGGTGGAACAGTTTTTGTTCCTGCAGGTTTTTATTGCCTTACAGAAACACTTATTATACCGCAAAACGTAGGTATCGTGGGCGAACTTGAAAAGGGAACTGCTAACGGTACAGTATTGTGTATTTACGGCGGTAAAGGTGAAATTGAAGATGAAAAATCTGCGATTAGAGTTTCTTCTCATTCCGCAGTTATGAATGTTGCCTTTTGGTACCCTGAGCAGACTCTCGTAAACGGTGATTTTATTCCTTATCCACCTACCATATGCCAAAACGCTGACCTTTATGCAGGCCAAGACCAGGGTGTTACTCTTAAAAACGTAACGTTTATTAATTCATATATCGGAATTTCAAACACAACAGCTTCTCTTCAAAATTACAGAGATATTTCCGGAACCTGCCTTTATATGGGCTTTAAAATAGACGGTTGCTACGATACTCCTAGATTTGACACTTTTAATTTATCCCCTGATTTTTGGATTGAAAGCGGACTTCCGGGAACTCCCAATGCGGAACTTCTCAGAACTTGGATGCTTCGCAATTCAACGGGTATGGTGTTGCGTAGAGTTGACTGGACTTTCTACAGAAATATCAATATTGACGGCTATCATATAGGAGTTTTTGTCAGCTCTTCGGAAAAAGGTATTCCTCACGCATTTCTCAGCGATATGAATATAGTAGATTGCTACTATTGCTTTTATATGGATTCCGCTTACGACTTTACTCTGACCGATTGTAATTTCAGAGCAGTTGGAAACGACGGTGCGGCAGCAGTATATATCGGTCCTGATTGCGACCACGGTTTTTCTGTTCAGTATTGCAATTTTGAAAGCGTCGGTGCCAATGCTATTGTAAACTGCGGTAAGGTTAAACTTTCTATGGTTGATTGTACCGTTAAGTCTCAGGGTACGGCTTTTGTTGATTTGGCAAATACGTATTCTTTGTTGGTAAATTCTTCCTTTGAAGGTTCAGATAACAGAAAATACCAAGTGATTTACGATGAAAATACTGTTGCAATCCCCGAAACAGACCTAAGCTTTGATATTGAAACTAAGCCTGCTTCCAAAGAATTTGTAAACCTTTCCCAAGCTCCTTATAACGCTGAAAATGGTGAGGATATTTCCGAAAAATTGCAATCTGCAATAGATTCTCTCAAAGAAACGGGCGGCACAGTTTATATTCCTGCAGGAAAATATTACGTAAACGAACATATAGACGTTTGGGCTGGAATTGAAGTTCGCGGTGCAATTATGTGGGCTGAAAAATCATATTTCTCGCTCAAACCTCCTGCTACGGATTTGAATACATCCTTTGGTAAAAACGACCCTGACGGAGAATCTCTGTTTACACTTTATGACGGTGCCGGTATGAGAGGCTTGTCAATAACGTATAACGAGCAAAATATTACAGATCTCGTTCCATATTCCTTTGCTATTCAAGGTAACGGCGCTGGTATTTATTTGGTTGACCTTAATATGACTACCTCTTATAACGGTATAGACTTTGCAACTTACCGCTGCGATAATCATTTCGTTGATTACATTCATACCTTGGCTGTAAATATAGGTATCCAGGTTGGTGCCGGAAGTGAAAACGGTATAATCAGAGATTACCACGCAAATCCTTCAAACTGGGGTGTGAATTACGATATCCCCGGATTTAACGTGGAGCACGCTTATTCGGCGCAGGCTGCAAACGGTGAATTTATAATTATAGGTGAAAGTAAAAATCAGATAATTTCGAATTCAATTACTTTCGGAAACCTTACCAGTCTTAAAGTTTTGGACGGGGCTGAAAACGTGTATGCGTATTCACTCGGACATGATGCCGGAAATATCGATGCTTCGCTTTCAGGAAACTGTACAGTTACTATGGTCAACCCAAGATTTACCGCATTTGATTTCGAGGACTTCTTGGAAAAAAATAATAAAGAATATTGGGGCAGATACGTTTATACTGCGGAAGATTTTACAGGAACTCTTAATATGGTAAACCCAATAATGTGGGTTTCTCCCAATGTTAGTTTTGATTTAAACGGAACAGGTTCATTTAACGTATACGGCGGCATAATTGTAGATTCCGGTAGTACAATGCTGAAACTTAACGGTAACGTTTCAATAGTTGGAACGTGGATTTGCCAAAATAACCGGGACTTTGAAAAAGGTGAAAAGGCTGAATCGTTGCATTTGTCAGCAAATTATTTCGAAAAAGGAATGGAATTTGATAATTTGGACGACATTAAACTTTCAGGCTCGAATCTCGAAAATTACGGAAAATAAAACAACACAAAAGAACCATCGAAAATTTCCGATGGTTCTTAACTTTTTTGGAGAAGTGAGACTTTTTGTGGTTTTTATCGTCTAATAGGTGAAAGGAAGTAAAAATCCTTTCGGAAAGGGGGAATGTCAATGGATAACGGTGCAAGTAGCTACCGCCGTTTCTTAGAGGGTGACGACAACGGATTAACTGAAATAGTAAGAGATTATAAGGACGGGTTGATTCTTTATCTTAACGGCTTTGTCGGTAATATTTATGCCGCAGAGGATTTAATGGAAGAAACCTTTTTAAAGTTGATTATTAAAAAACCGAAATTTAAGGAGGAAAGTTCTTTTAAAACTTGGCTTTACGCAGTAGGTAGGAATATTGCTATTGACTATCTCCGTCGCAATTCAAAGCGGTTAGATTTATCAATGGATGATGTTCAAACATATCTCAGCGATGAGCAGGATGTTGAAAATTCCTATATAACGGGCGAACGCAATCGGGTAATATATGAAGTTTTGAAAAATTTAAACCCCGATTACCGTCAAATTTTGTGGTTAGCTTATTTTGAAGACTTTTCCAATTCTGAAATTTCAACTGTTATGAGGAAGAATAAGCGTCAGGTAAAAAATCTTTTGTACAGAGCGAAAAACGCTTTGAAAAATGAACTTAACAAGGAGGACTTTATACATGAAGAGTTGTAGCGAAATAACCAATGAACTGTTGGAACGAAGAGAAAATTATAATACAGATAGAAAAAACAAAATAAATAAATTTGCCAAAATTTCCGTATCTGTATGCGGCGTTTGTTTAATTGCCTGCATAAGCTTCGGTTTAATTCACGAAGGGAAAATTGGTGATTTACTGCCCTTTCCCGAAAATCCTTCAACTGTTGAAAATACTGGATTGGACGGTGAAACGGTAAATGACGGCGACCTCGATTTAAATATTGGAATTCCCGATGATGTGAAAAATAACGATGCGGTTAAATTTTTATGCTTTGTAAATAAAATTGAAGATACATTAAGTGCTGCGCCTAAATACCTTGACCCGGCACTTCATTATACTGAAACGTGGAGTGATGAAGATGCGGTTGCTTATTTAGGCATTGATTTAAACACTATTACCGTTGATTCAGTGCATTTAAAAGCGAAATGTGACGTTTTGGAATCTGATAGCCACACTGTTTATTTTACTAATGACGGAACTTTGGTTCGAGACATAATGAGTTTTGAATGTGAGCTCCAAGGTGAAAAAATTTCCGTTTCTGCAAGTAAATTGGGCTTACCTTATGATTGTCTTTATACCACATCTTCCGAAAAAATAACCACATATATTGGGACTGAATATGGGAACGTTGGTGTGCTTTTCTATGGAACCTCGGAGATTAATATTGAATCCGAGCCCCTTTTAAGGGATTTTATTGTAGCAGATTTTCAGGTTAACGGAGTGAATTTCAGAGTAAGCGCAGAAAATATTTACCAGCGTGATTTCTATCATTTTATTTCTGCAATAGTTAATCAATAAAGAAAAATACTGGGAGAAACTTAAAGATTCTCCCAGTAAGATTTTTTATTTATTCGTATAATATTTTTCTAATTTTTCAGGTTCTGCGGGGCCGTCAATGATCATAATGTCGTCAAAAACCTTATAGAAAACTTCGTTATCGCTTTGGTTGAGCCCCTGACGCATTGGTTCAAGGCTGAAATAAGGTGCAATATCGAAATCCAACTTGAGTGTATTTTCGTACTGGAAGTTTACATAACCTCTCACTTCGTTTTTAACTGTGTCAACTTCAAAAATGTAGTGAGTCCAAGTATTTTGCTGTGCAGTTTCAGAAGCGTTTATCATCATAGTTTTGATGTGGTCACCGTCAGGCTTTTTAATGAAGATGCCGACTAATTCATCGAAAGGTGCGATTGTGAATTTGTTAAGGTCTCCGTCTTTGTTGGAGAAAATATCAAGCCATCTCATATCGGTTGTGGGGAAATACCAAAACGCGAAGGAGAAAACTTCTGAAGCTTTAAGCCCCTCAATTCTTACAACGCTGTTTCCAAGTTCGCCGCTTTTTCCTACGAAGCCGTTATTATAAGTCTTAACTGTACCTCTTTCAAGGGTGACTTTACATTTTCCTGTTGCGTCCTCGATTCCATTTTCGAAATCCTGCCAAAAAATAATCTTGTTTTCATCAATAAAGTTTCCGATGTATTCCGAAGAATCTTTTTCGGGTTGAGGTCTTCCTTCATTATCGTAAATTCTTTGAGCGGGATACATCTGCTTTCTTTCAACTACACCAACTTCTTCAAAAACGCCGACAGGCATTTGGCTGGCGTAGCCTTTGGGGTTAAATTCAGGGGCGTCAACACCCAAAGCGTAAAGAACGATTTCGGGAATATCTCTGATGCAAACTTCTCCGATTTGACCGTTTTTAACTGTTTTACCTGCAATTCCCAAGAATACCAATTTTTCGGCATCTGTCCATCCACCGTGTCCGCCACCGTGTCCGTCGTGACCTGGAGTTCCACCGTGGTCTGCAGTTACGAGAACGAGAGTGTCATCAAGTCTGCCGTATTTTTCGTATTTTTCAATGATTTTGCCGAACATATTGTCAACGTTTCTGATAGCTTCCAAATACTTTTCAGCACCGTAACCTACGTCGTGGCCCGTACCGTCAACGCTATCAAACTGAACGAAAAGCATTTTTGGGTCGTGTTCGTCAAGGTATTCAAGAAGTCTGTCGCAAAGGGGGCCGTCGTGACCAACGTCGAAAGCTGAAAGTCCTCTTTCGGGAGTGATGATTTGTTTTGCGATAGCGGGCCAACCTGTAAACGCTGCAGTTTCAGCTTCGGGATATTTATCTTTGATGAATTTAAAAATAGTTGGAAGCTCGTCAATTGGGTGCATATCACCGTTTGTCAGTTTATGAACTTCGGGGGTTGCACCTGTAAGAATTGAAGTCCAGCACTGAGCGCTGATCGTTGGTTTGGAAGCCAAAGCCGTGTAGGTAGTCGCTCCGTTTGCAAAAATTCTATCCATATTGGGGGTATCTGTTACTTTATTGAAAGCGCCCATACCGTCAACGCCCAACAAAAATACTCGTTTGTATGCTCCAAATGAATTTGCCATTTTATATATCTCCTTTGCAATGTGATTTAGCTCAATTTTATTGTATCATATTTTAATGAGGATTTCAAGAGGTTGTAAATATTTTTTAATTTAAATCAATAAATCTTTCAATTCTGCCACTGTTTTGCAAATATAATTTGCGCCTGCCGCTTCCAATTCTTCTTTGTCTCCGTAACCAAAAAGTACTCCGATGCTATCCATTCCGAATTGTTTTGCACCAATAACGTCAAATTTTCTGTCTCCAACCATAACGATTTTTGAAATATCTGTTATTCTGCACGTTTCCAAAGCATAAGAAATTACCTCGTCCTTTTTAGAACGGGATTCATCCATTTCAGCCCCTGCGATAAATTCAAAATACTTTGCAATTCCGTGGCTTTCCAAAATATTTTTTGCAAACTCCTCAGGCTTCGAGGTTGCAACTAAAATTCGTTTTCCTCTTTCCGTGAGAGTTTTTAGAAGGTCTTCGAATCCATCGTAAAGGTGGTTTTGGTTAATGCCCGTAACTTTGTAAAATTCTCTGTATTTATTAACTGCTTCAACTGCTTTTTCGCGGTCAAATCCGTAGAAATCCATAAAAGAATCAATAAGCGGCGGGCCTATGAATTTATAAAGGTCATTTTTATTGTCGACTTCAATTCCAAAGTGGTTCAGGGCGTAAGACACAGAGTTTACAATGCCAACTCCGGGGTCGATTATGGTTCCGTCAAGGTCGAAAAGGATAATATCATAGGTTTTTCTGTTCATAGTGATTCTCCGTGGGGTTTTTCTTTATTGTACCACATTTTTCTCTGTAATGCAAGAGCTTTTTTAAATTTTGCCAATAGGTCAAAACTTTTCCTTGACAAAGCTCAACCTATATGCTATAATGATGAAAAATACAGCGTATCATTAAGAAGAGGAGCTTTGAAAATGTCCGTTATCATCAATAAAAAAGATCTTCGTTTCACTTTGAAAACCGATAACACTATGTATGTTATAGGGGTTCGTTACGGCAAATTCCCCGTGCATTTGTACTATGGTAAAAAAATGAAAAATCCCCCGGTTGATTACCACAGCGTAAGTCGTGGCTTTGAAGCCTATTACGAGGAATACGGTGAAGAGTTTATTCCGGACTCCGAAACTATGGAGTTTCCATTTTTCGGAAGTGGTGATTACCGTGCAGTAGCTCTGAAATTAAGAAATGGTAAAACGGGTGGCGATACGACCCTTTTTACTTATAAAAATGCGAAGAAAATTAAGGGTAGAGTGGATATTCCCGGTGTTCCCTGTGCTGATGCTGACGAGAATACTGAAACTCTTGAGCTTGCTTTGGTTGATGAGTTTTCAAATTGCGAATTAAAACTCTACTATACCGTTTTTCCTGAAAGTGATGTAATTTCACGCTATTTTGTCCTTGAAAATAATAGCGATTCTGAAATGAGCATCGAAAAGTGTATGAGCTTATCTCTTGATATTCCCAAAGCCGATTTTGATATGGTAAGCTTTTACGGAGCGCACTGCCGTGAAAGAAAATTTCAACGACAGGCGACTATCCGCGGTATGCAAAGCCTTTACAGCCGCAGAGGTGCTTCAAGTCATCAGTTGAATCCCTTTATGATGCTGGTTGATAAGAAAACCACGGAAGAAAAGGGCGAAGCCTACGGCTTCAATTTCTGTTACAGCGGAAGCTTCCTTGACGAGGTTGAGGTTTCATACTATTACGGGGGCGTTGAAAGAACCAGGGTTCTCGTTGGTCTTGGTCAGGAATGCTTTAAATGGCTTCTTAAACCGGGAGAGAAATTTGCTTCACCGGAAGCAATCGTTTCTTACAGCGATAAAGGTATGGGGCAGGTTTCCCGAAATATGCACAGATTTATCAGAAAACATATTTTGCCCAAAGAGCCGTATGCAAACAGGCCTATCGTCCTGAATTCTTGGGAAGCATTCTATTTTGATATTGATGCAAAACTTATGGTTGCTTTCGCAAAAGAAGCGGCTAAGTACGATATGGATATGCTGGTTATGGATGACGGCTGGTTCGGAGCTAGAATCACCGATAACGCAGGACTTGGGGACTGGTACGAAAACAAAGATAGATTTCCCGAAGGTCTTAAACCTTTCGTTGAAGAGGTTAAGGCTCAAGGTGTGAAATTCGGTATATGGATAGAGCCTGAAATGGTCAACCCCGACAGTTACCTTTACAGAGCCCACCCCGATTGGATTTTGCAAACACCTGGTTACAAGCCTTTGCTGTGGAGATCTCAGTACGTTCTTGATATGGCTAACCCGGAAGTCGTTCAGTATTTGAAGGATTCCTTTGCTAAGGTTTTCAAGGACGTTTCCATAGATTATTTTAAATGGGATATGAACCGTCATTTGACTACTGTATATTCAAATGCGCTTCCTCCCGAAAGACAGGGCGAGGCTTCGTACCGTCATATTCTCGGCGTTTACGAGCTTTTCAGATGGCTTCGTGAACAATATCCTAACGCTATGATTGAAAACTGTAGCGGTGGCGGCGGAAGATATGACCTGGGTATGATGAAATACAGTACTCAGATTTGGACAAGTGATAATACTGACCCCAAATACAGAACCTATATTCAGCACGGTTCAACCTTCGGTTATCCCACAGCTACAATGAGTTGCCACGTGGCTCACGTTGAGGATTGCCGCAATCCAAGATTTCTTGATTACAGATTCCGAGTTGCTATGAACGGACCTATCGGTTATGAGTTGGATGTTCTTCAGCTTGAAGATTCAATCAAGAATACTATGAAAAAGCAGGTTGCTGAGTTCAGATGCTATGAGAACCTTATTTTAAGGGGAGATTTTTACAGACTTCTCAATCCTGTTGAAAATGGCTCAAGATACGCGTACTATTTCGTAAATGAAGATAAGAGCCAAATTTTGCTGACTTATCTCCAGAACGAGGGTGACCCTAAGCGCACAAAGTTCAAGCTCAAAGTTTCTGCTGCGGATAAAAATTCAGTTTATATAGATAGACTTTCCGATAAAAAAATTACGGGGGCAGAGCTTCGCGCAGGTATAGTCGTTGAAAGCGATACTGAAGAGCAGTATTCAAAAATGTTCTGGTTTTGTAAGGAGTAATTTGTTTTACAAAAAAGTATGGGAAAAACTTCTTTTTACGCAAAAAGGGGTTTTTCCCACCTGTTTTATATCGAATAATTATTTATACTTGTTTAACTTATGAAATTCTTTCAAACAAATACCCATTCGGTATTGCTAAAAATGTAATTATATGCTATAATAAGCAGTAGAATCAAAATGGATTCTTATTGGCATTTACATTTTCAAGTTTGGAGAAACAAATTTATGAGTTTACAGATTCCGAAGAATTATGAACCGACTCTTACAGTAAAACAGACTTTAAAAGCGGTTAAGATAATTAAGGACGTTTTTGAAATAGAACTTTCTAAAGAACTTAATCTCGACAGAGTTTCAGCCCCTCTTTTTGTCACCAGCAGTAGCGGATTAAATGATAATCTTAACGGCGTTGAACGCCCTGTTTCTTTTGAGTTTAACGGTGAAACTGTTGAAATCGTCCATTCCCTTGCAAAGTGGAAGAGACCTGCCCTTAAAGATTACGGTTATGAATCTCACAGAGGTATTTATACCGATATGAACGCTATCAGAGCTGACGAAATTCCCGATAACTTTCATTCGCTTTACGTTGACCAGTGGGACTGGGAGTTAGTTATTGACCGTGAGGACAGAACAGTTGATTTCTTGAAGAAGACCGTTCGCAAAATCGCGGAAGCTATCAGCAATACGAGAACCCTTCTCAGTAAAACTTATCCTAAATCACAGGTTGAAGCCCTTATAGATAAGCACGTTTTCTTTATCACCACACAGGAACTTGAAAATCTCTATCCAAATCTCACTCCAAAGGAAAGGGAAAACGCAATTGTAAAAGAGCATTCTACAGTTTTCCTTATGCAGGTGGGCGATGTTCTTACAAGCGGCGAACGTCACGACGGCAGAGCTCCCGACTACGACGACTGGACTCTTAACGGAGATTTGCTTTATTACTTTGAACCTCTTGATTGCGCCCTTGAAATTATGTCAATGGGTATCAGAGTTGATGAAGAGGCGCTCGAATCTCAGCTTAAAAAGGCAAATGCGGAAGATAGAAAAAATCTTCCTTTCCATAAAAAACTCCTCGCAGGAGAGCTTCCTCTTACAATGGGCGGAGGTATAGGTCAATCAAGACTTTGTATGCTCCTGCTCCAAAAGGCTCATATCGGTGAAGTTCAAGTATCACTTTGGCCCGATGAAATGAGGAAAATTTGCGAAGAACATAAAATGCATATTTTGTAAAATCCTGAAAGAAGGTAAAATACATTGAGAATTGAAATAAGAGAATTATATGAAAAAGTAGGCCAGATAGACGGAATGAAAGTTTCCGTCGCAGGCTGGCTCAGAACGGTGAGAGACTCCAAGGCTTTCGGCTTCCTTGAAGTTAACGACGGAAGTTGCTTCCGTTCCGTTCAGGTTGTAGTTGAAGCTGATATTCTCGAAAATTATAAAACAATCGTAAAGCTTAACGTAGGCTCTGCCGTGAGAGTAACAGGTACTATCGTTGAAACTCCCACAATGAAGCAGCCTTTTGAAATTAAAGCTGAATCCGTAGAGGTTGAAGGTGCTTCCACACCTGATTATCCTCTTCAGAAAAAACGTCATTCCCTTGAATTTCTCAGAGAAATTGCGCATTTGAGACCTCGTGCAAATACTTTTGCCGCAGTTTTCAGAGTTCGCTCCGCAGCAGCGCAGGCTATCCACAAGTTTTTTGCGGAAAGACATTTCGTATACGTAAATACTCCTCTTATCACGGCTTCCGACTGTGAAGGTGCAGGCGAAATGTTTAAGGTAACGACTCTTGATCTTGATAACGTTCCCAAGAACGAAGACGGAACCGTTGATTTTAAGCAGGATTTCTTCGAAAAATCTGCAAACCTCACAGTCTCTGGTCAGCTTGAAGCAGAATGCTACGCTCTTGCTTTTGGCAAGGTTTATACCTTTGGCCCCACTTTTAGAGCAGAAAACTCCAATACTGCACGTCACGCGGCAGAATTCTGGATGATTGAGCCTGAAATCGCTTTTGCTGATTTGAAAGACGATATGCAGCTTGCTCACGACCTTATTAAATACGTAATTAGCTATGTTCTTGAAAATTGTGCGGACGATATGAAATTCTTTAATGATTTCATTGATAAAGGTCTTATAGAGAGACTTACCGCTCTTGTTAACTCAGAATTTGCTCACGTAACATATACTGAAGCAGTGGAGATTCTTGAAAAACATAAAGACCAGTTTGAATACCCCGTATTCTGGGGCTGTGACCTTCAGTCAGAGCACGAAAGATACCTCACTGAGCAGGTATATAAGCGCCCCGTATTTGTTACTGATTATCCAAAGGAAATCAAAGCTTTCTATATGCGCTTAAATGAAGACGGAAAAACTGTTGCTGCTATGGACCTTCTCGTTCCCGGCGTTGGTGAGCTTATCGGCGGTAGCCAGAGAGAGGAACGCCTTGATATGCTTAAAGACAGACTTTCAGAGCTTGGTCTTGACGAAAAGGATTATTGGTGGTATCTTGACCTGAGAAAGTATGGCGGAACAAAGCACGCAGGTTTCGGTATGGGCTTTGAACGTCTTATTATGTATTTAACGGGTATGGGCAATATCAGAGACGTTATTCCTTTCCCCAGAACGGTTGGTAACGCAGAGTTCTAAAATCCCACTAATTCTAAGCAAAAGGATTTGAAATTTTAATGATAAAATCAATGTCAAAAGGGGAGCTTTCTCAACTTAAAGAAAGCCTTCTCCGACAGTACGATTCCTACAAAGCCAGAGGTTTGACTCTTGATATGTCAAGAGGAAAGCCCTGCAAGGAACAGCTTGATATTTCAGAAGAGCTTCTTTCTGCTATTAAATCCAATAACGATTGCTTTGACAGTAACGGTATGGATTGCAGAAACTACGGCATTCTTGACGGTATCCCCGAAGCGAAAAAGCTTTTCGCAGATTTGATGGAGGTTTCTCCTGAAGAGGTAATCATAGGCGGCAACAGTAGCCTCAATATGATGTATGATACTATTGCAAGAGCTATGCTTTTCGGTGTTGACGGAGTTTCGGAGCCTTGGGACAAACAGGGAAAAATTACCTTTATTTGTCCTGTTCCGGGTTATGACAGACACTTTTCCGTGTGCGAAAGCCTTGGAATAAATATGATTACCGTTCCTCTTAATGCTGATGGTCCGGATATGGATATGGTTGAAAAGCTCGTGGCTGAAGACGAATCAATCAAGGGTATGTGGAATATTCCAAAATACAGCAATCCTACGGGAATTACATACAGCGATGAAGTCGTAAGAAGACTTGCAGCGTTAAAGCCCAAGGCAAAAGACTTCAGAATTTTCTGGGATAACGCTTATATTATCCACGACCTTAACGAAACGGGCGATAAGCTTCTTAATATTCTTGAAGAGGCAAAGAAATACGGAAACGAAGATATGATTTATATTTTTATGTCTACTTCCAAGGTTTCATTCCCCGGCGCTGGCGTTGCGGCAATGGCTTCAAGCGCAAAGAACGTGGCTTACATAAAGAAAAAGATGTTTGCTCAGACAATAGGTCCTGATAAACTCAACCAACTCAGACACGTTCGTTATTATAAAACTGCTGAAGGCGTTCGTAAATATATGAAAAAGCACTCAGCTATTATCAAACCCCGCTTTGACGTAGTTTTGGAAGCTCTTTCAAAAGAGCTTGGTGATACTGGCGTTGCGGAATGGTTTAATCCAAACGGTGGCTATTTCGTATCCGTTAACGTAGAAAACGGTTGCGCGAAAAGAGTCGTGGCTCTCCTTAAAGACGCGGGAGTTGCTATGACAGGCGCAGGGGCAACCTTCCCCTACGGAAATGACCCTGACGACAGAAATATACGTATTGCTCCGACTTATCCCCCCATTGAAGAACTCAGAATCGCTATGGAACTTTTCTGCATCTGCGCTAAGCTTGCGGCTGTGGAAAAATATCTGGAAGCATAATGAACTGCATAGGTTTATTTGATACGTACTGTAACTTGTTCAACAAGGAAAGGATATAATCATGAACACTAAAGACGGAAAGAACACCGGTAAGGCAATATTCGGAATAGCGGATATTGTTCGGGTATTTTCGTCTTTTTCTCTTTCTCCTGCAAAGGCGATAGGCAAGCAGAATGCAGAACTCAGCTTCGGTTCCTTGGCTTTGCCTGCTGTTACTTACGTATTTTTTGCTATACAGTTGGTTCTCGACAGATTCTCATTCGTTCCCACTATGTCAGGAATAAAAGCACTGCTTATGGTTTTCATTTCTTTGATTGTCGGTGTGGGTATGAGCCTTCTTTCTGCGGGACTTCTTTATGCGGTTCTCAATCTCAAAGCTATCAAGTCGGATTTTCAGTGCGTCTTATTATGTTCCAATTTCTCGTATATAATACCGTTTTTTGCGATGTTTGTCGGACTTCTCGTTCGTCTTATATTTGCGGCACCAACAACTATAACTTTTGGTATTTCCGCATTGCTGTTTGCACTTATTCCTTATGGCAGATTGGCAAAGCATTTGCTTAAAGATAATATTCTTTGGTATTGTTTTGCTGTGGCAGCCAATGGGATTTTAACAGTATTTGCAGTAAATATTATTTTGTTTTCTGTAAACTGAGGAGGCCTGGCTATGGTTAAAATTGATAAAAATTCAGTCGTTGGAATCTCTTCACTTATTATTTTTCTTGTTTTTGGAATAATGAACGTAGACGGTGGCGTTTTAAAATACGTTTTGTTCGGATTCCTTTACCTTGGTCTTGCTGCTACAACTTTTGTTCTTATGACCTTTACCGTAGAAGGCAGAGGCGAAGAAAAGCGCAAAGGTAAATATTTTTGGTGTGACCTTGCTCCTTTTGCAGTTATTCTTATAATCGCAAAAGTCGTTGCAGGTTGGGATTTTTATATAGTGTTCTATTTTATCGGAATGCTTTACACTACTTTAAATGAAACGTTGCACCGCATAAATAACGAAGGCTATACTTTTAAAGATATTATGCTTTATCAGCCTATAGTCGTAGGTGTCGGTTCAATAATTCTTTACGTAGCGTTTTCTTTTGCGGGAGGTGCACCCGTATGATGGCTAAAAAATCATTAAAAGCAATTTTGATACTTGTTTGCGTACTGTTCGCTTTTTCAACTCCGATTTTTGCAACGGAAGAAATGCCTTCCTTCGCAGATAACGATTTGACTGTGGGTGGAGACGTTGGTGAAGAATCTCCTGAGGCACAACCCTCGGAAGATATTTCCCCTATTATTACTGCTCCTGCGGCTCCTGTTGGGAATGATTGCCTTTGCGGTAGGGAATACTATACGGAAAACGTAGGGGAGCATTCGAAATACGATTGCATAAAATGCGGTAAGAATATGTACGCCTGCACTTGCAATTGTTGGTGCGGCGCTACCACCGTTCTTGATACTACCGGTAATTACGGAAGTGTTTCGCCCAGACTTTGCTCCGGTTGCAACAAGCCTTGCCCCGAATGTGATTGCCGCGACGATAAGGCAATAATTCTTGCGGCAGAAAAGCTTCGCCTCAGCGGAGAGGTTTCGCCGTTGAATCTGCCCCGACCCGAAAACGGACTCAACTTATTTTTTTCATTGTTGATTCTTTTGATTTGCGTTTGCGCGGCTGTATTTTTGCCTCACGCACCTTTCTTAGCAAAGAAAAATCAAGTTTCTGAAGAGGAAATAGATATTACGGAAGTTCTTTCTTTAAATACTGATTTGGAAGAAATTGAAGATGAAGAAACTCCCGAAGAAAAATTCGTTGAAAAAGTTGATTTAAACGGATTGGGTGTTTCCGTATATGATAAAATAAGTCTTCATTGGATGGCTTCCTCAGGGAATATTATAACTATTAACGCTTCTGCCGCTAAAGTTATAGTTAACGATAGTGAGGTTATTAGCGGAGACTTAATTTCCGTCAACGAGATTTCCGAAAAGCTTATGTCAGATGAAAGTTCTTGTGAAAAGAGAGAAGCTCGTTTCCCTGAATTTTTCGGAGAATTTGAAGAAGAAATAAATGAAAGCGAGGGTGAATTGCAATGACGTACCTTTTATCAGATGAAGAACTAATTGCCCTTATAAGCTTTCACGGTATTTTTCCCGGAAGTATTTCACCTTACGTAATTGACGGTGAATCAAAAAAGTTGAAAACCCTTTCCTCCTTGGAAAAAACAGGTTTAGTTGAGCATTCTCACAATGAGTTTTATCTTAGCGAAGACGGCAGGATTATAGCAGAGCTTCTTGCGGCACCCGGTATTTGCGTAAAATTTTCAAAGAAGACGGATAATGCGGAAGTAACTGTTTTTGCAGACAACCACGCGGAACCTAAAGTATGGTGCGCTTGCATTAGAACTTCAGAACCTTCTGTTAACGTTTTAAAGATTTTTATATCAAAGGATTCCGTTGTGAATTTCCTTCGTAAGGAAGTCTTCGTTTTGAAAACGGAGTTTAATGAAGAGGAAAACGTGGATATATCTCTCACCTACGAGGAATGGATAACTTTCGGTCTTACGCAGATGAATTATATGAGAAGGCAGTCCTCAGGTGAATCGTATTTTGATTCGGAAAATGAGTATCTTTCAGATAGCGATATTTATAATGAAAAATTTCTCGCATTCCTCGTTCAAGGCTCAAAATTTGACGCAAACTGTTTTTCTTCTCAAGAAAAACGCCTTAGAATTTACGAATCTCTTTGTAAAAAAGGTGTTCTTGTGAAAAATGAAGAAGACGAAACCTATAAATATTCAGACAATGCTAAAATTTGGCTGGATAACGACGTTGCCTACGATTCTATAAGCGTTGAATATGCAAATACTGAAGGGGCTTCGTACTCTCTTGTTTTAACCTTGCGTATAAACGGTGTAACGTCTATGCACGAAACCGACGAAGGTGTAAGAATAGTGTCTTCGAAATCTGTTCCCTTTGCGGCATATCTTTCTTAAAAAGGAATTTGAAAAATGTTTTATTATCTCAGCGGTAAGCTTGCCCTTTGCCAGCCCAATCTTGCGGTTATAGATTGCGGAGGGGTAGGTTATAAATGCGCTATAACTACCAATACTTATAAAGCTATTTCAGGCAAGGAATCGGTGAAACTTTTCACTTACCTTAACGTGAAAGAAGATGCTATGGACCTTTTCGGTTTTGAAACGGAGCAGGAAATGCAGTTTTTTACGTTGCTCATTTCTATCAGCGGCGTTGGACCTAAGGTTGCCATTGCAATTCTTTCAGAACTTCAACCCGATGCTTTTGCTAATTGCATTATCACTTCCGATATAAAACGCCTTACGAAAGCTCAAGGTGTCGGAACTAAGCTTGCCCAAAGAATCTGCCTTGAATTAAAGGATAAAATCGCAAAAACAAAAGCGACCGAAGGCGCGAACATTGTGCCTGAAGATATGCCTATGGATGACGTGGTTTCAGATGCTGTGGCTGTTCTTATGGCTTTAGGGTACACTAAAAATGAATCCCAGCACGCCGTTTCAAAATGCTCTGCAGATGAGACTAACGCTCTTGTAAAGCAGGCACTTCGACTTTTGGCAAGAAATATATAAAATAGACGGAAACGGGATTTTATATTCCGTTTCCGTTGAGATAAATTTACAGAGGTATTATTTATGGATATGGAATTTGATGAGAGACTTCTCTCTTCCCGATCAATAAAAAATGAAGATGATTCGGAGTTTTCCCTCAGACCTCACCGTATGGATGATTACGTTGGGCAGGATAAGGTAAAAGAAAATTTAAAGATTTATATTGAGGCAGCTAAAAAAAGAGGAGAATCCCTTGACCATATTCTTCTTTACGGTCCTCCAGGCTTAGGCAAAACCACCCTTGCAAATATTATTGCCGCAGAAATGGGTGTTTCCATAAGAATTACCAGTGGACCTGCTTTGGAAAAAACAGGGGATATTGTTGCCCTTCTTACCAATTTGCAGGACGGTGACGTACTTTTTATCGATGAAATTCACCGCCTTTCACGTACCGTTGAAGAAGTTCTTTACCCTGCAATGGAAGACTTTGAATTTGATATTATTCTCGGAAAAGGTCCGTCCGCCCGTTCAATAAGATTTGATTTACCTAAATTTACTCTTGTGGGTGCAACCACTCGTTCCGGGCAGCTTGCGGCACCTTTCAGAGACAGATTCGGCGTGCTTTGCCGTCTGGAGCTTTACAGCACTGCTGAGCTTTCACAAATCGTTAAGCGTTCTGCAGGAATTTTGGGAATAAGCATTACTGACGACGGTGCAAAAGAAATCGCTTCCCGTTCAAGAGGCACTCCCCGTATAGCAAACAGACTTCTACGCAGAGTTCGAGATTTTGCGGAGGTTATGGGTAACGGTGTGGTAGATACTGAAATTGCAAATATGGCACTTACTCGCCTTGAAATTGACCACCTTGGTCTTGACGGTCTTGACAGACGTATGCTTGAAGCTATAATCAGAAGCTTCAACGGTGGCCCTGTAGGGCTTGATACTCTCGCCGCTTTGGTAGGAGAAGAAAGCATTACCATAGAAGACGTTTACGAACCCTATCTTATGCAGCTTGGGTTCCTTAACAGAACTCCAAGAGGTAGATGTGCAACTCAAGCGGCGTATAATCACCTGGGAATAACTTATCCCACGCAGGCAGGGGGCTTGCAGACTACTTTTATGGAGCAGGAGTAAAATATGAATCCTATTTTTTGGATTATTCTTATTTTTGCAGTTTTAATTATTTCATTTATTTCGGTTATAGTATATTTCGTCAATTTTGCTGTTGTAAGAGCCACGAAAAAAGGCGAGGAAGAGCTTTTAAATATAGAGTTTGAGCCTGTTTCTGCGCAAAAAATAAAAAACGGCATAAAATGGTTTAAAGACCAATCGCCCCAAAGACTTTGGACAAAATCTTATGATGGGCTGAATCTTGCGGCGGACTATCTTCCCGCAAAAGAACCTAGAGGTACGATTATATTGGTTCACGGTTACAGGTCAAGTAATCTGAGGGATTTTTCTTGTGTTTATGAGGTTTATCATAATTGGAATTACAATATTCTTTCTGTTCACGACAGAGCTCACGGAGACAGTGATGGCACTTTTATCGGATTCGGAATATTGGATAGATATGACGTCCTCAGTTGGGTAAATTACGTGGTCGAAAATATCGGTGGAAATATATTTCTTGACGGGCTTTCAATGGGTGCCTCAACTGTTCTTATGGCTAGTGGCTTCGATTTGCATGAAAACGTAAAAGGCATAATTGCCGATTGTGGATTCACCTCACCTTGGGAAGAATGTGGGCACGTTTTGAAAAAATCATTTAAGTTGCCTGAATTCCCTCTGTTGCCAATTTGCTCAATGGGCGTCAAACTTGCCGCAGGTTACGGTCTTAAAGATTACAGCACCTTAGAGGCTCTCAAAACCAACAAACTGCCCGTTCTGTTTATCCACGGCGGCAAAGATACTTTCGTGCCCACGGAAATGGGTTTGAGAAATTATGAGGCTTGCACTTCGGAAAAAGAACTTGTTTTGGTCGATGATGCAGGACACGGGGAAAGCTTTTTAAAGGACCCTGAAAAATGCAAGGTTGCGTTAAAAAATTTCCTTGAAAAACACGGAAGTAAATAATAAAAAGGAGAAGCTTTTTGAATAAAAGTTTCTCCTTTGTTGTTTATATTACATAAGCGGTGCGAAAAGGTTTAGGAATACCCTTGTCAATCGTTTGTACCAAGGTGTTTTTTTGCAATCTTCAAGAGTTATTTTTTCGCAGGATTCCAAGGTTTTAATAAAATCCTCTTTTATTTCGCTTATGCATCTTGCCTTGTAAAGCCAGGTAGCGCATTCAAAATGCAAGAATAGGCTGCGGTAATCCATATTTATTGTTCCAACAACGCCGTATTTATCATCTGCAACGAATGCCTTTGCGTGGATAAATCCGGGAGTGTATTCATAAATTTCAACTCCGCTTTCTATAAGCTTTTGGTAATAGGAACGAGTTACGGAATGCACGTATTTTTTATCGGGAATATGCGGAGTAATAATTTTTACGTCAATTCCTGATTTTGCCGCTGTGCAAAGAGCTGTCACCATAGTGTTATCAATAATTAAATAGGGGGTTGTAATATAAAGGTAATCCACTATTTTATTGATTATATTCAGATATACGGTTTCCCCCACAGGCTCGGAATCCATTGGGTTATCGGAATATGGCTGAACGTATCCTGAATCTTCGTATTTTTCATGGGAAAGCCCTTTAAAATCGTTTATTTCTGTATGAACGTTTTTAAGATAGTCCCACATTGTCAAAAACATTACCGTAAGGCTCCAAACTGCGTCCCCTTTGAGAAGAATTGCCGTGTCTTTCCAATGGCCGTGTTTTTCATAAGCGTTTATATATTCGTCGGCAAGGTTTATGCCTCCCGTAAAGCCCACGTTCCCGTCAATTACGCAAATTTTTCGGTGGTCTCTGTTGTTTAGTCTTACGTCAAGAGCCGGAACGAAAGGATTGAAAATTGCACATTTTATTCCCATTGATTCAAGGGTTTTATTATATTGCAGAGGCAGCACTTCAAGACTTCCGAAGGCATCGTAAATTACCCTTACGTCAACTCCTTCAGCGACTTTTCTCTTCAAAACTTCAAGAATGGAGTTCCACATAATTCCTTCTCCGATAATGAAGTACTCCAAGAAAATGAATTTTTTCGCTTTTTCAAGCTCTTCCATCAACTTTTTGTATTTTATTTCACCTGAAGGTAGATATTCGGAATAAGTATTTTTATAAATTGGGAAATTTGCATATTTGGAAATGTAGTTTGACTGAGTAAACGCTAATGGGTCTTCATTTTTCAGCTCTTCCGCAATAGTGTTTCTCTCTGTTTTAAAAGTTGCGTAAGCTGAATCGGAAATTTTAGCCATTTTTGCGCAGGTTTTCTTTTTCAGAGTTCTGTTTCCGAAAATAACGTAAATCAAACTTCCGAATACCGGCAAAAATGCTATGGGCACTATCCACGCGATTTTATAACTGGGATTACTGTCGTCATTTATTATCTTAAAAACGAAAATAACCCTCAGTATTGCGTCCAAAACGTAATACGCCGCAAAATAACTGTTGAACCACCAAACCGTTACAAAAAGAAATGCTAATTGAACTGCAAAAAACAGCGCCATAATAAGGCTTCTTTTTATTAGTTGCTTTTTAGGCTTCATTTTTATTAAAATTTATCCTTTCTCAATTATGGCTGTCAAGATACCCTTGAAGCATTACCGCTGCAGCAGCAGAGTCTATTATTTGCCTCTGTTGTTTTGCGTTTTTTCCTTTTTCGTGGAGTTTTTGCGCCGCAATGACTGTTGTGAATGCTTCGCAGACGAATTCTGTAGGGATTTCGATTTTTTCAGAAAGTAACGAGTGGAATTCTCTTACCTTCATTTCAGTGTCTCCCACTTTTCCGTCAGTTCTTAACGGGAGCCCCAATATTATTTTTTTAACTTTGTAATCTGAAATCAGATTGATTATATCCTTGCACAAATGTTCGTTTGTTTTCATTGGAATATGGGGTAGGGGAGTCGCAATTTGCCCCAGAGGGTCGCTTATTGCTATTCCCGTGCGCTTCGTTCCGTAGTCTATTGCCAGAATTCTGTCTTTTAATTGCATTTTTGAACCTTTCTTATAAATAATGTGTGGGAAACCCCTCTCGCAAAAGAAGTATTCCCCACATAAATATCTTTGGTATCAGCCTTAATCAAACGGCTACATATTGCCTTATTCCGCTTAGGCGTTTTCTTCTATGTAATTTACAACGTCGCCGATAGTTCTCATTTCTTGAGCAACTTCGTCGGGGATTGTGATCTCATATTGGTCTTCAAGCATCATTAACATATCAACGATGTCAAGAGAGTCAGCCCCCAAATCTTCGAAAATGTTCGTTGTGAGTTTAATTTCATCAACGTTCATATCGAATTTTTCTGCGATTATTTCAGCGATTTTTTCAAAATACATAAGTATTCTCCCTCCTGCCTCATAGAGGCATAAAAAATATTTAAAATTGTATTTTTATTTTTATATGTATTGATTTTTCCGCCTTAATGTGGTACAATATATTTATGGCGAGACATATACACATTTATATTATATTATGAATATGTGTATTTGTCAAGGTGTAAAACCAAAAAAAATATTTTTTTTGTAAAATCAAGTCTTTTTTATGCCTCACTTTTATTTTTTGGAAGATTTCCACATAAAGTATAGACAGTTCTTTCGACAGCGTCCTTACTGTTTTTCCAATCTTCTTTTGCGAAGCGGTAATCGAATTTTTTGCAGAACCAGTCAATATCTCCTTTTAATTCGTTGAGGTACCTCATTTCCAGATTGTTAATTTCTTCTGTGAAGAGTTTGAATTCCTTTTTGGAAAGATTTTTGGAGCCGTAATAAAGCAATTCTTTATAATGAGGCAGGCAGAAAAGCTTTTGCTTTAAAAACAGATCGTGGAATTTTGAATCAGTTTTGTAGATATGGAAAAAGTTTGAGTAAATGCTATCCATATTGGATTTTATTCTGCGGCAAATATAGCAGGATTTTTCGAGAGAATCAAGCTTCTTTATTTGGTGGTCTCCGCTTTTTCCGTCAATATCTTTGAATATTTCTTCAAGATGACTTTGAAAAATCAGCGCTACGGGGAGCTTTTTCCCTACTTGCGTTATTTGGTGCAGATGCTTTTCGCAAAAGCCTTCTTTGTTGGTTTGAATTCTTATGGAAGGCTCCATCATTGATGCTCCCGTTATTGTTTCAACTTCGTTTCTTTCCATCATCTCAAAAAGTGAACACAGTGGGCAGGATTCCAATTTTGCAAAATGTTCGTTGAGAGGTATTGTGTAAATGTGTTCTTTCATTATTTCGAGTCCTTTCTTATATATCTATGAATTCTCTGTATCTTGGTAAAATTCCTATTCCGTCAGGAAAATGTGCTGCAAATTGAGGTATTGCGTGAGAAGGGAAGGAATTTCCTTCAATGAAGACTGGACCGCTTTCCGTTATTGCCACGTCCCAAGCGATATATTTCATTTCGGGAATCTTTTTAGAAGCTTCCATACAGATTTTTTTCGCTTCATCAAAAAACGGAATTTCAAAGCCAACTAATTCGATACCGCTTTCAGGGTGCTTTTTATAAACGTTTCCTTTTTTATCAGCGCCGCAGGCTGAAATCTTACCCGTTTCAAGGTCTATGGGGCAAGCCATTCCTCCGCAATCAACGTTATCCATATCCGTGCCTTTTTGACCGATTCTTATGGCGGCGTAAACTATTCCGTATTTTTTCGTGCCGTTTAGCGTCACTATTCTGATGGTATTTACAGAGGATGGGTTGATTTTATTTATTTCGCTGTGTTGAACGACGACCTCTTCAACGATGCCTGTCCCATCAGCCTTCAGTTTGCTGTAAAAATCGGAAAGGTTTTCATAGTCATTTTTTACATACTTTTTTATTCCTCTTCCGCTGGAGCCGTCAATGGGCTTGGCGATAATATCTTTTTTATCTTTGAGCCATTCTTTAAAGGCTTCTTCGGAGCAGATGGTAAAATCTATCCAGCCTCGTTTTACGTATTCTGCGAAAAGAGTGTTGAATTCCGCTTTATTATCAAAATAGTGCCAAAACCTTTTAGGGTTATTCATAGCAACGATTTTGTTTGAAATTCCTCTTGTAATTGTAGTTGCTCTTTGGTCGGGAGTAAGCTTGTACATTTGCGCGATTTTATAATCCATATATCCGGCATTGTACTTAACTGCACAGCTTAGCATATCGGTGAGAACAGTCGCAGTGCTTTTCCCTGTATGGGCGTGAATCTCCTTTGCAGTTTCAAACATTTTATCATAATTCATATGGCGCATTCTTTTTAGCATATAAGAAATATTACTCATAATTTCCTCTCAAAAAATCGGAATGTATAAGTAATATTATATGCTTTACCATTATATTATATACTAAATTTTTCATTTTGAAAAGGGGTTTTTGAAAATAAATGAAAATTACTGATAAAGGTTCAAAGAAAATTTTAATTGATGACTGTAATATCAGCCTTAAAGACACCTTTGATTGCGGTCAGTGCTTTCGTTGGACTTTTGACGGCGTTGGTTGGGTCGGCGTTGTCGGTAGAAAGGCAGTCAGATGTATCCAGCAGGAAAATGGATTTATAATTGAAAACACCACTTTGGATGAGGTCGAAAGTTTTTGGCGAAAATATTTTGACCTTGACAGAGATTACGGTTCAATTGCTTTAGATTTTGAAGATGATAAATACCTTACTGCCGCTGCGGAATTCGGTAAGGGAATACGGATTTTGCGCCAGGAGCCTTTGGAAACTTTAATATCTTTTATTATTTCCTCAAATAATAATATCAAAAGAATCAGAGGAATTATTAACCGTTTTTGCCAAAGTTACGGAAAATCTTTGGGTTCACCTTTTGGCGAAGAACTTTTCGCGTTTCCCGATACGGAGGATTTGGAGAAAATCACTTTCGAGGGGCTTGCTCCTTTGAGAGCAGGGTTCAGGCAAAAATACATAATGGATGCCATTGAGAAAGTTCGCAGGGGAGAATTGGTTCTTGACTCTTTAAACGACTTGTCTACTTGCGATGTCGGCGCAGCTCTTATGTCTGTAAAAGGCGTTGGGCAAAAGGTTAGTGATTGCATTTTGCTTTTTGCATACGGCAGGCACGAGGTCTTTCCCAAGGACGTTTGGATTAAAAGAGTTATTTCAGATATTTACGGTGATGACTGCTATGTGGCGAACTTTGGCGAAAATGCAGGTATAATACAGCAATACCTCTTCCATTACGCACGAAATTACGGAACAAATGTTGAAAAAGAGCCTTAAACCTTTATTTCAGTAAAGAAGTTTTAACATTTTAATGTAAACTCTTGATTTTATTGCGTTTTTGCTGTATAATATAGAAAGGTATGTTTTAATTACAGTATTATTTAACCGAACATCGGGAGGAGTTTCATTTTGAGAAGCGAATTGATTAAAAAGTTTACGGAAATCTATGGTGGGGACGGCAGCGACGTGCGCCTTTTTTCTTCACCCGGACGTGTAAATCTTATCGGTGAACACACAGACTATAACGGTGGATTCGTGTTCCCTGCGGCTCTTTTGCAGGCGTCTACGATCGCTGTGAGAAAAACCGATTCCGGCAAAATAAGAATTGCAGCAACAGACCTTCCCAACAGAGTAGAACTTGATATTACCAAACTTGCTGATTATAAAGACCTTGATTGGGGAAACTATCAGGCAGGGGTTGCTTATGTTCTTCAGCAGGAAGGCTACGAAATCGTATCTTGTGATATTCTTTACCACGATACAGTTCCTTTCGGTGCAGGTCTTTCAAGCTCTGCGGCTATTGAAGTCGTTATGGCAACAACTCTTGCAACCTTCTCCAACGAAGCAAAGGGAATTTCTAAAGCTGTTGATATGATTGAAATGGCGAAGCTTTCTCAGAAAGCTGAAAACGTATACTGCGGTGTAAATTGCGGTATTATGGACCAGTTTGCATCTGCAATGGGAAGACAGAACCAGGCTATTTTCCTTGATTGCAAAGACCTTAGCTTTAAGTACGTTCCTCTTAACCTTACAGGTTATAAAATAGTAATCGGCAACACCAAGAAAAAGAGATCTCTCGCTGATTCCAAATATAACGAACGCAGAGCTCAGTGCGAAGAAGCTCTTGAACAGCTTAAAATTGCATATCCTGAAGCTGAATGCCTCAGAGATATTACTGTTGAGCAGTTTGAAGACAGCAAAATGCTCATTCAAGATGAGATTTGCCGTATGAGAGCTGAACACGTAGTTTACGAATGCGACAGAGTTCTTAATTCAGTTAAAGCTCTTAACGATGGAGACCTTATGGCTTTTGGAAGAATGATGACAGCTTCTCATATTTCTCTCCGTGACCTTTATGAAGTTACAGGTCTTAACCTTGACGTTATGGTTGAGGAAAGCTTGAAGATTGACGGTTGTATCGGTTCCAGAATGACAGGTGCAGGCTTCGGCGGTTGCACTGTAAGCATCGTAGAAGAGTCTGCAGTTGACGAGTTTATTTCTACCGTTGGTAAAAATTACACTGAAAGAACAGGTATTGTTCCCGAATTCTACATTTCCGAAGCAGGAAATGGCGGCAGAGAAATCACAGCAGAGTAAATTTTGCCAACTATAAAAGGCATTTCGGTAAAATTTAGGTTATAAAAATGTCTTTTGAGTTAAATTTTCTGTCACCCTATTGACATTTTGTCTATTTGTGGTATAATTAAAAGGCTGTAATGTTGTTTGTTACAGAATAGGTACAAAAATGCTTATTGATGTTTCTAAAATTAAAGGCAGTAAGGGGGATGTACTCCTTATAGATACTGCTTTGGATCTTTCAGAACTTGACCCTGCGTTTACTGACGTTAAGGTTGAGGGAAAGATTAAAAATATTGCAGGCGTGCTTACTATTAAGGCGAAAATTACCTGCACGTTCACTTCAATTTGTGACCGCTGTATGGAAGAAGCTTCTATGCCCCTCGAGGCAAAGCTTGATACTATTTTCGATTTGAATGAGGCTAAAGACGATAGTCTTACCCTTGAAAACGGAAAGATAGACCTTATAAGAACGGCATACGATGCGCTATCCCTTGAAGTTCCGATGGTTATACTTTGCAAAGAGGATTGCAAGGGAATTTGCCCCGATTGCGGCGTAAATCTTAATAATGAAGATTGCCGTTGTGAAAAGGGCGAAGAATAATTTTGTTCAATAATATATTGAAATAGAGTTAATTTATCTATATATGATATAGGAGGTGCTTACGGTGATTGCTCCGAAGAGAAGAATTTCTAAACAGAGAAAACATAAGAGACGTTCCAGCGTGTGGAAGCTTGACATGCCCGGCATGGTAAAGTGCTCACACTGCGGTGAATTCCACCTTTCCCACAGAGTTTGCGCTCATTGCGGTTACTACAACGGCAAAGAAGTGATAAAGGTAGAGGCAGAAGCTAACGCTTAATCTTTATGAAAATACGGTTATGAGATGGGAGAATCGTTTATTTTTCAATAAATACACGGTTCGCCCGTCTATTCTGCGTATTACGAATTGGAGTTCTTATGGCAATTATAACTTCCATAGAAAAGAACAGCCCCTTTTACGGAAAATTGCAGGTTGGAGACAATCTCCTTTCCATAAACGGGATAAAAATCCACGATATTTTGGACTATATGTACTGTGCAGCTGATGAGAAGCTCACCTTTACGGTTGACCGCCAAGGTGAGACGGTTTCTTATACCTCAAAATGCAACGGTCATACCGGAGTGGATTTCGATACTTACCTTATGGATAAAGAGCGTTCCTGCAAAAATAAGTGCATTTTTTGTTTTATTGACCAGCTTCCCAAAGGTATGAGAAGCACGGTTTATTATAAAGATGATGATTTCCGCCTTTCTTTGCTTTACGGCAATTACGTTACGCTGACAAATGCAACGGAAGAGGACATTGACAGAATTATCAGACTGAAAATTTCACCCCTAAACGTTTCAGTACATACAACAAACGACGAGCTTCGCGTGAAAATGATGAAAAATCCCAACGCAAGGGGGATTATGCCTCTTTTGCGTAAGCTTACCGATGCGGGAATAAATCTCCGCTGCCAAATAGTTCTTTGCAAGGGGTGGAATGACGGCGAAGAACTGGAAAAAACAATGAACGACCTCAGCTCCCTTTACCCCAACGTTTCAAGCGTTTCAATCGTACCTCTCGGTATGACGGCGCACCGTGAAGGGCTTTGCAAATTGGAGCTTTTCAATAAGGAAGAGTGTTCACAAGTTATTGATACCGTTTCCGCTTTCGGCGATAAATGCGTTGAAAAATTCGGCACGAGACTTTTCTACGAATCAGATGAATTTTACGTAAAAGCGGAAAGGGAATTGCCCGAAAGCGACTACTACGAGGAATTTGAGCAGATTGAAAACGGAGTAGGAATAACGGCGCTCTTTATTGAAGATTTCCTTTACGCAATTGAGGATTTGCCCGAAAAAACGGGTTCTGCTGAAGTTTCCTGGGTTACGGGCAAGAGTATGGAAAACATTATTCCTTCACTTATAAATAAGGTCAATGAAAAATTGCCTGAGCTTAAAATTAACCTTTACCCCATCGCAAATAAATTTTTCGGAGAAACTGTTACCGTTACGGGGCTTGTTACCGGCGGAGATATTATTTCTCAGCTCAAAGACAAACCTCTCGGCAAAAAGCTTATTATCCCCAAAGTTATGCTTCGCGATGACGTTTTCCTTGATGACGTTTCCGTTGCAGACGTGGAAAAAGCTTTAAATGTTGAAGCAGTTATTTTGGAAGAGCCTTGCGATATAGTGGACTTTTTTGAAAGTCTTGTTTAAATTTGAAGATAACTAATTTATATATAATTATCCTATAGAGGAGATGACATTTTATGGCACTGCCTGTTGTTGCCGTCGTGGGGCGTCCTAACGTCGGTAAAAGTACACTTTTTAATAAAATAGTCGGTCAGCGTCTTTCAATCGTTGAAGATACCCCCGGCGTTACCAGAGACAGAATTTATTACGATACGGAATGGCGAGGTCAAGCGTTCACGCTGGTTGATACCGGCGGTATTGAGCCCCATTCTGACGATGTTGTCCTTTCACAAATGCGCCGTCAAGCTGAAATCGCTATCGAAAAAGCAGACGTAGTTCTTATGATGACCGACATCAAGACGGGAATGACTGCTACAGATGCAGAAGTTGCACAGATGCTTCTTAAAGCAAATAAGGAAATAATTCTTTGCGTAAATAAGGTTGATAGACCCGGTGACCCACCACCTGAAATTTATGAGTTTTATAATCTCGGTCTTGGTGACCCTTATCCAATTTCTTCCACACACGGTCTTGGCTTAGGTGAACTTCTTGATGCTGTTTACGATAAAATCCAGCACGTTGAGCTTGAACCTGAATACGAAGATGCAATTAAGGTTGCGCTTATCGGTAAGCCTAACGTGGGCAAAAGCTCACTCGTTAACTGCATTCTCGGTGAAAACCGCCTTATAGTTTCAGATATTCCCGGCACTACCCGCGACGCAGTAGACTCCTTAAAGGAAAATGAACACGGCAAATACGTATTTATTGATACTGCAGGGCTTCGTAAGAAAAATAAGGTAACTGAAATAATTGAACGTTACAGCGTTGTTCGTTCTTATATGGCTGTTGACAGAGCCGACGTTGTTCTCATTATGATTGACGCAAGTGAAGGCGTTACAGAGCAGGATACGAAAATTGCAGGCTTTGCACACGAAAAAGGTAAAGCTTCCATTATCGTTGTAAATAAATGGGATGCCGTTGAAAAAGACGATAAAACGATGGATAAAATGCGCGAAAGAATTGCGGAAGACCTTAAATTTATGTCTTACGCTCCCATTGTGTTTATTTCTGCTAAAACAGGTCAGCGCGTAGAAAAGCTTTATGAAATGATAAATTTCGTTGCTGAACAGCATTCCAGAAGAATTTCTACGGGCGTTCTTAACGATATGCTCAACGATGCAACTTCTAAAGTTCAGCCTCCCACAGATAAGGGTAAGAGACTTAAACTTCTTTATATGACTCAGCCCTCTATCAAGCCACCGACCTTCGTTATTTTCGTTAACGATAAAGAGCTTTTCCATTTTTCATACCAGAGATATATTGAAAACTGCATAAGGAATACCTTTGGCCTTACGGGAACTCCCATTCACATTATTTCCCGTGAAAAAGGCGAAAACCTTGAGCTTTAAAATTCAATTTTGAAAGGATTTGACATCTATGATTCAAATTATAATTCTTCTTGCAATCGGATACGTTTTAGGCAGTATAAATTTATCAGTGCTCGTTACCAAATATATCGGAAAAACGGATATTCGCGCCCACGGAAGCGGAAATGCAGGCGGTACCAACGTTGTCCGAGTAATGGGTGCAAAATGGGGTATTTCCGTTATGGCAATGGAAATTCTCAAAGGTGTAATTTTCGGCATTATAGCACGCCATGCTTGGCCAGTTGACCCTCTTGCTCTCGGCGAGCTTGGGCCTCAGATTACAGGCGCAATAGCGGTTATAGGCGTTATGTTCGGCAATATGTATCCTTGCTTCCACGGCTTTAAGGGAGGAAAAGGAGTTACAACTTGCGGTGCTTTGGCAATAGTTGTTGATTGGCGCGTATTCATAGTTCTTTTCGCTCTCTTCCTTGCAATCTTTTTCATTAGCAAGATAGTTTCTATTTCTTCTATTATTGCATCTGCTTGCGTTCCCGTAGCTATCGCCCTTCTTAATTTCGGCAAAAATTACTGGTGGTTGCTTTGTGCAGTATGTGCAGTAAACAGTCTTATGCTTATTATCAGACACCGTGAAAATATTAAAAGACTCATTAACGGCACTGAAAATAAATTTAATTTAGGAAAGAAAAAAAATTGATATAAAGGGGATAATCAAAATGACTTATAAAGAAAGTTTTATCAAATTTATGGAAGAATGCGGTGTTCTCACATTCGGCAGCTTTACATTAAAGAGTGGCAGACAGGCACCCTATTTCATCAACGCAGGAAACTATAATACAGGCGCTCAGCTTGCACGTCTCGGCGAATTTTACGCTGATTGCATCAAAGAAAACAACATTCAGGCTGAAACTCTCTTTGGACCTGCTTACAAGGGTATTCCTCTTGCCGCAACTGCAGCTGCTTCTCTTTTTAACAAATACGGCATTGACCTTAACTATGCTTTCGATAGGAAAGAAGCAAAAGACCACGGCGAAGGTGGCCTCATAGTTGGTAAACAGCTTAAAGACGGTGAAAAAATCGTTATCATCGAAGATGTTATGACTTCAGGTAAAGCTCTCCGCGAAGTTCTTCCCAAGCTCAAAGCTGAAGCAAACGTAGACGTTTCTTCTATGGTAATTCAGGTTGACCGTATGGAAAGAGGTCTCACCAGCGAACTTTCCGCAGTTGAAGAAGTTAAACGTGATTTCGGTGTAACTGTATATCCCATCGTAACCATCCTTGATATCATTGCCGCAGCAGAAAGCGGACTTATTAAAGGTAAAGAATACGTTCCTGCGATGTTGGAGTATAGAGCTCAATACGGCACAAAATAATTTTTGCGGAGATATTTTCCGTACCTTGTCGTTTCTTCGCTCTCGCAGTACTAAACAGACGAAAAATTTAAGTTTCAAAATGGTTTAAATTAAATGAAAAGATTCCATAGTAAATGAGAAGTTGATTTCTTCATTATTGTGGAATCTTTTTTTGTTTATTTAAGGAAATTTTTCTTTAGGGCTTGATTTTTTGTAATTATGTGGTATAATTATATTAGAAATATTGGAATGTGAAGGATAGTTGATTGTGTCTCGTAATTTAGTTGCGGAAATGACTACGATGGTAATGGTTTTCAATAAAGATACTGACGAGGTATTAGTAATTAACCGTTTGAAAAAATATCCGGGTTTAAGCTTTCCCGGAGGTCATATTGAAGCTGGGGAAAGCTTTTTCCAAGGCGCAATTCGTGAGGTCAAAGAGGAAACCGGGCTTGATGTAAAGGACCTTGAGCCTTGCGGTATGATAGATTGGTGCAAATCTGACGGAAGCGGTCGCTATCTTGAATTTTTATACAAAACATCTTCTTTCTGTGGAGAGCTTTCAGCAGGTACGGATGAGGGCGATATTTTTTGGATTCCCAAAAAGGAGCTTTACGAAAGACAGTTGTCCCCTAATTTCGCGGAATATTTGCCTGTTTTCTTTTCGGAAAAATACGTTGAAGCTTTGGGTGAATGGACCGAAGACGATAGCTTCACGGGAATAAAGTACTTTTCATAAGCAAAGGTCATTATCTGCGTGTTTTCCGAATAATCTATATTGAATAGATTATATCGGAGCGTGGAAATTTTGAAAAACAGAAGAACAATTTCAAATGGGAAATCAGTTATCCCTTCGCTTCCTCAAATAGAGTTTTACGGTAGGAATCAAGTGTCCGTTGAGGAATATAAAGGGGTAGTAATCGTTGAATACGATACGGAAACTATAAAGCTTTTAGCGGGAAGTCAAAAAATCAGATTCTACGGAAGCGGGCTTAATCTGAAAAATCTTACCAAACAATCGGTTATGATTTGCGGAAAAGTTACCTCTTTTGAGTTTGAGGAGTGAGTTCCTTTGCGAAAAACGGTTACTGATTACGGGGATTACTTCGTTGGTTGGCAAGAGATAGACGTTTGCGGATTTTATACTGAAGAACTGCTTAACGCCGTAAAAAATGAAAATATTGAAATTTGGGATATACGAAAAATAAATCAGTGCAGAATAAGCTTTAAAATTCATTCCTTTTCTTCGGAGAAACTTTTTGAAATTGCCGATTCAACTCAAAGCTTGCGTGAAATGGAAATTACGGTAAAGAAAACAGAAGGCTTGATCGAAGATATTTTAAAATATAAGCTTCGTTCCGGGATTCTTGCAGGAGCTGTGTTTTCCGTGGTTATGTTTATAATAATGTCTTCTTTTATTTGGAAGATTGAGATTTCCGGTTTGGTTTCTTATCCTGAAGAGAATTTATTGTCAACACTGGCTGAAAACGGTATTTACGTTGGAGCTCTTAACTCAGGCCACGATTTACCGCGGATAAGATACAGCATTATGCATAATTACGATAAAATTGCCTATATTACCATAAACGTAAAAGGTTCAAAGGTTCAGGTTGAGGTTGACGAAAGCACCGTGCCCCCAGAAAAGGACGGCTCTGCACCTGGGAATATTTTTGCGAAACGGGACGGACAAATTCTGCTGATTGAAGCTTATAAAGGAATTCCTCAAGTGGAAAATTTTCAAGCGGTGCGTAAAGGGCAATTACTTGTCAGCGGTGTTTATAACAGCAAGGTTATAGGCTACAGATTGGTCCATTCAGATGCAAAAATATTGGCAAGAACAAGAAGAACATACACTGAATTTTGCCCCTTTGAATCAACGGAAACGATAGCTACGGGCGAAAGCGACAAATTTTATGCGCTTAAAATTTTCGGTATCAGCGTAAATCTTTCGTTTTTCAATAAAGTGAACTATGAGTATTTTGAGTCTGTTTCAGAGGAAAAAGAGCTTTGCATCGGCGAAAACATAGTGTTGCCCATTTCATTGGTAACTACCGTGCTTTATGAGCAGGAGCTTGAATCTGTTTCTTATGATGAAGAGTCGGCTAAGGAATATATATCTTCCGTTTTTGACGAAACTCTTCGTATAGACCTCCACGGGCTTGAAATTGAAGAAGCTGAAACGGCGTTTTCAGTTACAGATGAGGGCGTTTGCGGAGTTTTGGATTGCACTGTTATTGAGGATATTTGCCATTGGCGTGAAATTGAAGTTGAAATTAAAGATTAAAATATAAGGACGGAAAAAATAATGGATGAATTTCTCCAGCTTGAGAATATAGAAATTGCAGGGAATATTTTCGGTAATTTTGATGAAAACGTAAAGATTATCGAAAAGGAATGCAGCGTTGATATTACTACTCGCGATTCAGGTGTTAAAATCAGCGGCAGCTCCGAATCCGTTGAAAAAGCAATGCGGGTCTTGCGAGTCCTCACTGATATGGCTCGCCGCAACGAAAATATTTCAGCCCAAACGGTTACCTACGTCATTTCAATGGTTGATGAAGGTAACGAGCAATTTCTTGCAGAATTGGGCGCAGATAATATTTGCATTACCGCAAAGGGTAGACCCATAAAGCCTAAAACTTTGGGTCAGAAAGAATACGTTAAAGCTATTGCTTCAAATACTATCACTTTAGGTATTGGCCCTGCAGGTACCGGTAAAACTTACCTTGCCGTAGCAATGGCGGTTACCGCATTGAGAAATAAGCAGATAAACAGAATCATTCTCACTAGACCTGCCGTTGAAGCTGGGGAGAAACTGGGGTTCCTTCCCGGCGATTTGCAAAACAAGGTTGACCCTTACCTCAGACCCCTTAACGATGCCCTCTTCGATATGCTGGGAACTGAAACTTACCACAGATACGTGGAGAAAAACATTATTGAAATTGCTCCATTGGCGTATATGCGAGGCAGAACTCTTGACGATAGTTTTATTATTCTTGACGAGGCGCAAAACACCACAAGTGAGCAGATGAAAATGTTTCTTACCCGTCTCGGCTTTAATTCCAAGGCAATCATTACGGGCGATATTACTCAGATAGATTTACCTAACGATAAAAAAAGCGGCTTGAAAGAGGCGATGAAGATTCTGAAAGATATTGACGATATTGCAATTTGTCAGCTTACTTTCAGAGACGTGGTAAGACATCAGCTGGTTCAGAAAATTATTCAGGCGTACGAAAAATACGATATAAAAAGAGCTGAAGAAAAGAAACTTAATGGCGAAAAAACTTATAAAAAATATTTTAAACCTCAATAAAGGAAAGGACGTTGAAAATGGGAGTTACAATCAATTTAATCAACGCTCAGCGCAAAGTAAAAGTTGACGACGCTATTAAGGCATCGTTCAAAAAGTCTGCAGAGGCAGTTTTGAATCACGAAGGAATAGAATTCCCTTGCGAAATCGACGTGAAATTGGTTTCGGATAAAGGTATCAGAGAGCTTAACAGAGATTTCCGAGAGGTTGACGCTCCTACGGACGTGCTTTCCTTCCCCTCAGGAGAGCTTGACGAATACGACGAGGAAGACGGCTTCCCTTGTTTCTTAGGCGATATAGCTCTTTCTTTGGAATTTGCAAAACGCCAATGTGAGGAAAGAGATGGCGCTGAAGCTTCTCTTCTCAGAGAAGTAACGTTGCTTACTACGCACTCTGTGCTTCATCTTTTGGGCTACGACCACGCAGAAGAAGATGAAAAAGAGGAAATGTTTGCAATTCAGGAAAAACTTACAGATGAAATTATGTCGGGTAAATAATCGACATTGTAATAAAGAAGATATTCAAGAAGGGAATAAAAATAATGAAAAAAATTAAACTTATGATAATCGGCGCGCACCCCGATGACTGCGATATTTGCGCAGGAGGCACAGCTATGAAAGTTCTTGAAGCCGGCGGAGAAGTTTGCTTCCTTTCCGTTTCAAACGGTGACCACGGTCATCAAGTACATACTTGCGAAGAGCTTGCAGCAAGAAGATTCAACGAAACCCAGGCAGTAGGTAAAAAATACGGTATTGATTACAGAGTTCTTGATATTCACGATTGCCATATTGAAGCAACGGTTGAAAACAGAGTTAAAGTTACCGCTGCTATCAGAAATTACAGCCCCGATATTATTTTCACGCACCGCCCCTGCGACTACCACGTTGACCACAGAAATACAGCTCAGTTGGTTCTTGACTCCGCATATCTTCTCGCAGTACCTCTGTTCTGCCCCGAAGCACCCGCTATGAAGAAAACTCCCGTTATTCTCCATATGCAGGATAATTTTGTAAAACCCTATCCTTTTGAACCCACGGTTGCAGTTGATACTACTGACTATCAGGCTGAAAAAATGGAAATGCTTTCAATGCAGGAATCTCAGTTTATTGAATGGCTTCCTTGGATTGACGGCTATGCTGACGAAGTTCCTGCAGACCACGAAGGTCAGATTGATATGATTTACAAGCATTGGGGTATAAGAGATTTCAACAATGCTAACAAATACAGAGATTTCCTTGTTTGGAAATACGGTGAAGAAAAAGGCAATGCAATCAAACACGCTGAATTCTTTGAAATTTGCGAGTACGGCACAGTTATCAGTAAAGAAGAACTTAACGAAATTTTTGACTAAGAATTGAATATAATTATTTGAGGAGAGCCCTTCTTTTCGTGTGAAAAGAAGGGCTCTCCAAACCTCTCCCAAGAAAATCAGGTTTGGGAATATCAATAGTTTTATAAAAAGAATGTGGAAAAAACCATTTTTGTAAAATTAGTTTTTTCCACAAAAAAGATATGTTTATTTCAGTTCAGAGCCGCCCCATTCGATAACGGTAAATCCGTTTCTTTCGGGTGATGTAAGGGTTTGAGGTTCGATTTCCACGAACTCGTCAACGCCTTTCCACGCCATAAATACTCGGATAAGAGTATCGGGTGCAGGGGAGATTGTCAACTCTGCGTTTTCCGTATAAAGCTCTTCCTGGAAAGAAATTACATTATACGCATTGTTTTCCATTTTGGGCAGCCAATAAATGATAAATTCATTAGCCTCTTTATCTGTCAAACCAAGCTTTTTAAGGGATTCTTCCAGGAATTTTTCCGTATCTTCGCCTTTTACGCAGAAGCCCTTGTCAATTTGATAATAGACGTTTGAAATACCTTCCCAGAATAAGCAATAGTATTCTCTGCCATTGTAGTTTATCGTTCCATCAGGATTTGCGACCACTTTCCAACCATTGTTGTATGAAGGATAAGTCGTTGTAAACATTCCGTTGTAATCCAATTCCACGGAAATTTCCATAGTTTCTTCGGGGTAGAGGTAGATTACGGGTTTTGCAGTTCCCGGATTTTCAGGGTCTTCAGTGAAGTCTGGGTCTTCAATTGGGGCATCATAACAAAAATGCTCCTCGGTTAATGTAATTGAAGCAACAAGCTCTTCATTATCTTCTTCAAAAGCGCAGGAGGTTTTAACTGTTATAACATCGCCGACTTTTAAGTCAAATGTAGCAAAATCAAATGTTTGGGAATAAATGTTTTCTGGGAAGAAAACTTTCCAAATATCGCGTCCGAGACAAACAATTTCTTCGTTAATATACATTCTTAAAGTTTCTTCTTGCGGGTATGTTCCGGTTGGATCTAATGAAATTGTTAAGTATTTATTATGAAATGAAATTTTTGGTGTTTGGTGGGGAATTTCGCACGTTGGCTCGGATTTATTAGAGATGATAAATGTTTCCCTTTCGGAAGGCAGCCAACCCACAGAGTGTGAACCATAAGATTGAATGCTTAGGTAGTGTTCTCCTTTTTCAAGTGACATATTGTTAAAGTCGTAAGTGCTTCCAGCTCGGATATTCGTTATGTAAGCTCCTGCTTCATCGTATATTTTATATCCAATTGCATTATCTACATCTTGAGTAATAGTTAAGATGTTATCTTCAATCGAAACTGTTGGTGTTGAAAGTTTTCCTACGGTCGTATTAACACTTTCAATGTAACCGGATTCGTTATATGCTTTGATAGAAATTTCATTTAAACCGACGTTTACTTGGGTATTATTTAATGTATACGTCGTTTCGGAAATTTTTTCTAAAAGCGTTCCGTTAACGTAAACTTCATAACCTAAAGCACCGTCAACAGGACTTATGTTTAAAATCGCGTTATCTCCTATGATTACGGTAGAAACTGTCATAGATTCAGGTTCTTCCTCAACAGGTTTAGACGGTCCGTCGGAGCCTGGGTCTGCAGGATTAACTGAAATTTCGCCTTCATTTGGTTTTTCAATTTCAGAGTTTAAGCAACCTGTCATTGAAATCATAGTAGCTGCAAGTAATATAGTTAATAATCTTTTTTTCATAATTATTCTCCTTATTTAAGTTCTGAGCCGCCCCACTCGATAACGGTGAAACCGTTTCTTTCAGGTGCGGTAAGGGTTTGAGGTTCGATTTTCACGAACTCGTCAACGCCTTTCCACGCCATAAATACTCGGATAAGAGTATCGGGTGTAGGGGAGATTATCAACTCTGCGTTTTCCGTATAAAGCTCTTCCTGGAAAGAAATTACATTATACGCATTGTTTTCCATTTTGGGAAGCCAATAAATAATAAATTCGTTAGCTTCTTTGTCTGTCAGACCAAGCTTTTTCAGCGATTCTTCCAAGAATTTTTCAGTATCTTCTCCTTTTACACAGAAGCCCTTGTCAATTTGATAATAAACGTTTGAAATACCTTCCCAGAATAAACAGTAGTATTCTCTTCCGTTGTATTCTATGGTTCCATCGGGATTTGCAACCACGTTCCAGCCATCGTTATACGCAGGATAAGTCGTTGTAAACGTTCCGTTATAATCCAATTCTACGGAAATTTCCATAGTTTCTTCGGGGTAGAGGTATATTACGGGTTTTGCATCGTAGCTTCCGACGTCGGGGTTTTCTTGCGGCTCATCGCAGACGTGATCTTCCGTGGGGTCTTCCCATTCGTAAGGCCCATCTTCGGGAGTTATGACGTCGGGATTTGAGGGTACCGTTTGTTCTCCTTGGTCCTCAGCTTCTTGATTCTCGTCATCTTCAACCGGTTTAGACGGTCCGTCAGAGCCGGGAATTGAAGGTTCAACGCTTTCCGTTTCTTCGTCTCTTTCCGTGCTTGGAACATCAGAGAGTTCTTCATCCGTAGTATTTACGTAATTTTCATTTTCTCTGTCTGTTTCTCCCTGCTCGATTTCAGAGTTTGGGCAACCTGTGAGGGAAATCATCGCAGCTGCAAGCAACAACATTAAAATGCGTTTTTTCATTGGGATCGTCCTTTCTTTTTAAATATTAAACTGTTAAGTTTACAATATAATTATAGCATAATTTTTGAGCTGAATCAACGTATTTAACTTTCTTTTCACTTATATAGACGATAAGTTTTCATAAAGGTTTCATTTGCTGGAAAAGTTTTCATTTTTTTAAAAAAAATAATGTTGGAATTAAGTGCTTGTATAAGTCTTTGATTTGTGCTATAATATAAGTCTGAAAACGGCAAGCCTTTCAGCCTGCCGCATTAAGCATATTTTCAATAAAAATTCCGTAGCCCTTTGTTGGGTCGTTAATCATAACGTGAGTTACTGCTCCAATAATTTTACCGTTTTGTATTATAGGCGAACCTGACATCCCTTGAACTATGCCGCCGGTTTTTTCCAAAAGAGCTTCGTCGGTAATGGAAATCACCATATTTTTAGTAGTTTTAACTGAGTTTGAATATATATGCAGAATTTCAATCTCATATTTTTGAACTCCATTACTGTCCGTAGTGCAAAGTATTTCCGCGCTTCCTTCCCGTATATCTTGCTTGAAGGCAACAGGGTAGAGGGGGCCTTTAGGTTCGTATCCGTCTTTCAAAGTGCCGAAAACGCCCTCTTCGCAATTCTTAACTATGGTTCCAACGTTTGAAAATTCATTGAACGCACCGCGAAGTTCTCCGGGAGTTCCTGCAATTCCTTTAACAACAGAAAAAATTTCAGCTTCCAAAGCTTTTCCATAAGAAATCGGCATAAGTTCTCCTGTGTCGCTATCGCAAATTCCGTGGCCCAACCCTGCAAAAGTCTTGTTTACAGGGTCGTAGAATGTTACCGTCCCTATTCCTGCTGTACTGTCCCTTACCCAGCAACCCAAGCGGTAAATTCCTTTTGAGTCCTTAACGGGAGTAGTTTTAATTTCAAAAATAAGGTTTTCTCGCTTAACGCCGAGAGTCAACTCTTTGCCTCCGCAATTTTTCACCGTTTCGGTGAGATATTCGTTGCTTTTGATTTTTTTTCCGTTTATAGTGGTGATTATGTCTTTTACTCGAATTCCGCTATTATAGGCAGGATTGACTTTTCCGTTTTCAGTTTCAACGTCGGTCAAGCTGACCACAATGACGCCCTCAGTGTAGAATTTTATTCCAAAAGGTTCACCGCCTGCCATAAGCGATTGGCTAGCCACAACCTCTACGGAGGAGCTCTTTATTGGCATTATTCCCCACAACTTAAAATCTACGGAATAATTGCCGTCTGAAACGCTCACCGTTGAAGTTACGGGGGAAAATTTTTCTTGATTCAGTATTTCTTCAAGATTTTCCGTATCCGATTCAAAGACGTAGTATTTATTAGGTATTGTTGAGGCAAAATATACGCCTAAACCGCAAAGGAGCATTGCAGCAAGAATTGCATACAGCACAATTTTTCCGGTTTTCGAACGAATTCGCCCTGTTTTTTCATTTATATTACGCATTTTTTATAATTCCCCAAATTTTATTTTGACGTTTGCAAATTATAGTCTTACCTACGACTTTTTTGATATACCTTTTAATTTTTAACTGAAAGAAAGGAATTTTAACCATGAAACATATTATAATTACCGGCCATTACGGAAGCGGAAAAAGCAATATTGCCATAACTCTTGCCCTTGAATACGCAAAAAAAGATAAAAAAGTTTTTCTTATTGACTGTGACATCGTAAATCCTTACTTCCGTTCTGCCGACAGTAAAGAGCTTTTGGAAAATAACGGTGTCGAACTTATTGCACCTATGTATGCTAATACAAATCTGGATATTCCCGCACTTCCTGCTGATATTCAAAAGGTCTTTGCGGCAGATTGCTATGCAGTGTGGGATATTGGAGGCGATGACAGCGGTGCGATCGTTTTGGGCAGATATGCGGAATCAATTATTCGCGATGGTTATGAAATGTATTACGTTCTGAATTTTTACCGTCCTCTTACAGATAATTCAGAGGATATGACATCTCTTATGCTTGAAATTGAAAAAAGCTCCGGATTGAGATGCTCCGCATTGATAAACAATTCCAATTTGGGCTCTGAAACTGATTCAAATGTTCTTACTTCCACCTTTGGAAAGGCTGAAGATGTTTCTGCAAAAACGGGGCTTCCCATTAAATTTAACGGTGCTTTGAGCTCGTTTTCTGCTCTGTTGCCGCTTTCTGAAATCGAAACTCTTCCTATTAGCATAAATACTAGAAAATATTTCTGACAAAATATGGAGAAAATGCTTTAAGTGCTTGATTTTTTCGTGGAATTTGGTATAATAGAATAAAATGGATTATAATATTCATTTTTTTGCATTAAACGCTTTGAAAGGTGGATACCTATGGTTAAAAATCAAATATTATCAGTAGGCTTGCTAATTGCAGCCGTGTTGTTTGCCGTGGGGTCATTTTTCGTACCGTTGGCATTACCTATTTCACTTTTGGCATCTTGCCTTTGCTGTACGTTTTCGGTAATGCTGTCACCGTCGCTTCCTATAATAGGCGTTGGCGTCCTTCTTGCATTTACGGGTGGTTGGCTTGCTCTCGGTTCCGCTTCAGCCTCAATGGTTTTTCTTATATTCTTCCTTTCAATCGGCATTTCTTTGGGTATAGGATTAAGAAATAAGAATAAGTTTAACGATGCTATTGGCGTAGTTGTTTTAAGTGCCGTAGTTTTAGGCACCTTAACGTTTTTCGTTTATATAGGAGAGGCTTCAGGCGGGACTTTTGACGTTGAATCTGTTCTCAAACCTTTATTTGATGAAACAGAGCTTGCACTGAAAAGCTTTTTCGCAGTGAATGATCCTGCCGTTAACGAGATTTTCTCACAATACGGTTTATCCGCTGAGCAGTATATAGAAACATTTTTCAGGTCTGGAATAATGCTTATTCCTACGTTTTACATCGGCGTGATTTTACTTGTTGCTGTTGTCTGCTTTTGGGTAACTAAAAGCATTATGCTTAGGACTGAAGAGCCGGTAAGCTTTATGGGAAGCTTTGACGATTTTTCAATCAGCAGAACTTTTCTTTGGGTTTATTTTGCTTGCTACCTCTTGTATTTTATTACGGGAGATTCTGTTTTGGGAATAGTTTTTTCAAACTTCTACAACACAATAACTTTTGTATTTACTTACAGCGGTCTTTCTTTGATTTCATACCTTTTGGGTTACAAAAACGTGCCTAAGGGTGTTAAGAAACTTCTAGTAGGCATAGCAATTTTTGCGTGTTTGATTCCTGGTTTTTCAAATCTGATTTCTATCGTTGGCGTTTTGGATAATTTTGTGGATATTCGCCGCATACTTGCCAGTCGCGACGTTTAATAAAATATAATTAACCTAGTTTTGGCTTTTGTTGCCAAGCATACACTTGCCGCCGATTTTGCGGCAGAATGGAGATTTTTATGAAAGGAAAAACGCTTTTAACAGCAGTTGCTGCAAGAAGCTCTTACATAGTTCTTGCTGTTTTTGTGATATTGTTTCAGCTTCTGCGTCCGGGGACTTTAAGCAACGCTTTTCTTCTTTGTGCAGGCTGTTATATAGTCCTTTTTGAAGTTTACGTGCATATTTTGCGCCGCAACGTTAAGAAGGTTATGAAAAATACCGTAGCAATGCTTGACCTTACTTCCTTGAGGCGTTTGGAAGAGTTTCCTATACCTATTCTTATCAGCAATTCCTCAGGAGAAGTTCTTTGGTATAGCGAAACTTTCTGCGATACTTTTGGTGAGGAATACGCTGTTTGCCTTAATTCCGTGTACAAAATTCACCCGGATATTCTTAAAAATAAAACTTTTTCCGTAGACCTTGCTGAAGGTTCATATTACGTTTGCGTAGATTGCAGCGTTCAGCACGAAAAGGAAATGTACGTTCTTTATTTCTTTGACAGAACGGACCTTGTAACTCTTCAGCAGGAACATAACGATTCAAAACCCGTAGTTGCTCATATTCTTGTAGATAATTACGATGAGCTTTTCAAAAACGTAAAGGAAAGCGATAGATCCGTTGCAATGGCGACCATTGATGATACCATCAGCAAATGGACCCAGGGAACCTCCTGTATTTTGCGTAAAATCGAAAAGAATAGATACTTCGTGATTTTTGAAAACAGATACCTTAACGATTTTATGAAAGAGCGATTCAGTATTCTTGATACAGTTCGTGATCTTCCTATTTTGGGAAGCATTCCCCCCACGCTTTCAATAGGCGTAGGTTCTGAAAAAGACGGATTTGCGGAAAGTGATGAGGCTGCAAGAAATGCTCTTGATATGGCTCTCAGCCGAGGCGGCGACCAAGCAGTTGTAAGCAAGGCAACCGGTTACGATTTCTTTGGCGGTTATGCACGAGGAAACGACAGGCGTGCAAAAATAACTTCGAGAGTTCTTGCTTCAAGCTTTGCAGAACTTCTTAACAGTGTAAAGACCGTTATCGTTATGGGCCACCAGTACGCGGATATGGACAGTTTGGGTGCTTGTGTAGGTATTGCTTGCATTGGCAGAAGCTTTGGCAAGAAGACTCATATAATTCTTAATCCCGAAACCAATCTTGCAGAATCTCTCTACGACAGGCTTGTTGATTCGAATTTGCATAGTGATTTGTTTATTTCAAAGCAGGACGCTATGATGACGGTGGACCTTGATACTCTCGTGGTTATCGTTGATACTCACAGGGCTTCATATACTGAAATGCCTGAAATTATACAGTATGCAGGCAAAATTGCCGTAATTGACCACCATAGAAAATCTGCAGATTTTATTCAGGATACTCACTTTTTCTTCCACGAACCGTATGCTTCTTCAGCTTGCGAAATGGTTACGGAGCTTATTGAATACCTTGAAAAATGCAGACTTTCAGCTCTTGAAGCAGACGCACTTCTGGCAGGTATTTACCTTGATACCAAAAACTTCTCTCTTAAAACTGGCACTTGCACCTTTGAAGCTTCCGCATATTTGAGAAACGTAGGCGCTAGCACCGTGAACGTTAAGCTTATGTTCCAGACCGACGTTGATACTTACAAACTTAAAGCTGAGCTTATCAGTAAAGCTGAAATTTACGAAAAGGTTTACGCGGTATCTCTTTGTGATATGGAAACTGTAGGAAATCTTAAAATTGCAGCTTCTCAGGCGGCGGACGAAATGCTTAATATCGAAAACGTTCAGGCGGCTTTCTGCCTTTACGTTATTAAGGATTCCGTATACGTTTCGGCTCGCTCTTACGGAAGCGTAAACGTACAGCTTATTATGGAAAAATTGGGCGGTGGCGGACATCAAACTATGGCAGGCTGTCAGCTCAAGGATACCAATATCAAAGAAGGATATATCAAACTTACAAATGCTATTGATGCATATATCGATGAGCAGCCTAAATAAAAAGGTCTGCTGTTAACTCATAAATGAAAGGAAAATGAAAAATGGAAGTAATTTTACTTAGTGACGTTAAAGCACTCGGCAAGAAAAACCAGCTGGTAAAAGTAAGCGATGGTTACGCTAAAAACTTTTTGTTCCCCAAGAAGCTTGCCGTAGAAGCAAACTCCGTTAATAAAAACGTTCTTGAGCAACACAATGCGGCTGAAGCTCACAGAAAAGCTGTTGAAAAGCAGCAGGCTCTTGAACAGAAAGCTCTTTTGGAAAAAACTGTGGTTACCATTAAAGCAAAGGGCAGCCAAGCAAAACTTTTCGGCGCCGTTACTGGCAAAGAAGTTGCAGAAGCTCTTTCAGCTCAGATGGGTTTTGAAATTGAGAAGAAAAAAATCTCAATGCCCGACTCCGTTAAAAATTATGGAGAATACACTGTTGAAATTAAGCTTTACCCTGAAATTTCCGCAAAGGTTCAGCTTAAAGTAGTTCCTATCGAATAATCTGAGAGGATAAAAATATGGATTTTGAACAAAAAGTACCGTTCAGCCTTGAATCTGAGCAAGCGGTTCTCGGTTCTATTCTTCTTGACCCTGAGCTTATAGGCAAAGCTTCCTTGATGCTTAAACCGGAATATTTTTATTCCGAAAAGCATAAAGAGATTTTTGCCGCAATGCTTGAGCTTTCAAATCTGGGTCATACTATAGAGGGCGTAATGCTTCTTGAAAAGCTTAGAGAAAACGGCTCATTTGAAACAAGCGAAGAGAAAGAATATTTGTTAAAACTCGCCGAAGCATCATCAATGATTGGCGATGTGACTTACTATGCAAAAATTGTTGCTGAAAAGGCAATGCTTCGCGAAGTTATCGATTACAGCCGCGAGCTGAACAGTCTTTGTTTGGAAAATCAAAATCTTCCTTCAGTTCTTGAATATGCAGAACGCAGATTAAATAATATCTCAGGCAATCGCCAAAATATGACGTTGCATAAACTTTCGGATTTGGTTAAATCCGAGCTTGAACGTCTTAACGAATTAAAATTAGATACCGCAGGTAAGTTCAGCCAGATTAAAATGGGTATTTCCGCTTTGGATAACTTTATGGGTGGCTTCAACAGAAGTGACTTGGTTCTCTTGGCAGGGCGTCCCGGTATGGGTAAAACCTCGTTTGCGCTGAATATAGCTTATAATATTGCATCTTCAACTCAGAATAACCCCAAACTCAGCGTAGTATTTTTCTCTTTGGAAATGTCAAGAGAACAGCTTGCAAGGCGTATTATTTCAAGTACCGTTTTGATTGACAGTAAAAAAATGCTCACCGGCGCAGTAAGCGAAGACGAATGGGATGATATTTATAAATTCTGGCACGATGATTTGAATGACGTGAATTTGCTTTTTGACGATACTTCAATGATTACCGTTGCTGAAATGAAAGCAAAGCTTCGCAGGGTGAAAAACCTTGGAATGGTAATGATTGATTACCTTCAGCTTATGAGCTCAGGTAAAAAAATCGATAACAGAGTTCAAGAAATTGGTGAAATCACACGTTCATTGAAAATTATGGCAAAAGAGCTTAATGTTCCCGTAATTCTTTGCTCTCAGCTTTCAAGAAGTATTGAGCAACGTAAAGACGATAATAAAGTTCCTCGTCTTTCCGACTTGAGAGACTCCGGTTCTATCGAGCAGGACGCAGACATCGTTATTTTCTTGAGCAGACCTGAATACTACGATAAAGAAACCGACCAAAAGAACATTTGTGAAGTTATTATAGAGAAAAACCGTCACGGTGCGCCCGGTAAAGTCCCCATTTATTGGGACGGTGCTCATACTGCATTCCGTACGCTGTCTAATTCAGAACCTCAGGCACTTTAATTATGAAAGATAAAATTATCGAAACTATCAGAGAAAAAAACTTGCTTGAGGGCTGTAATGGATTAGTTCTTTGCATTTCCGGCGGTTCCGATTCAATGAGCCTACTACATTTTTTTATTGAAAATAAAGGGCTTTATGGTATCCCTTTCGTGGTTGCGCACGTAAATCACGGATTGCGCGCGGAATCTGATGAAGAAGAAGCTCTGCTTAAAAAATATTGCATAGATAGAAGTATTCCCATAGAAATACTTCACGCAAAAATTTCAGAAACAAAACCGAAAGGTCTTTCTACTGAGGAATATTCCAGAAACGTGCGTTATGAATTTTTCAACGACGTGCGCAAAAAATACGGTTATACTCATATTGCTACTGCCCATAACGCAGATGATAACAGCGAAACGCTGCTTTTAAATTTAATTAGAGGTTGCGGAATCGGTGGACTTCGCGGTATCCCCGTAAAGCGTGATGATGCTATAATCCGACCGTTGATTCGTTGCACGAAAAAGGAAATTTATGCTTACTGTGAGGCAAATGGCATTGAATTTTCAACGGATAAAACAAATTTTGAAAATATTTACACCAGAAATATTATCAGAAATGAAATAATTCCTCTTATTGAAAAAATAAATCCGTCCTTTGGAGATTCAGTTTTGAGGTTAACCTCTTCCGCTGAAGCTGACGACGAATATCTTGAAAGCCTCGTTGATTTGCATATAGAAGAAATTTTGCAAAATACGCAGGGAAATGAACTTCCTTTATCATATTTGCAAGAGCTTCCAAAAAGTATTTTATATAGGCTTGTAAGAAGGTACTTTTTTGTAAATTCGCCGAAAATTGTATTGACGAATAAGCAAACCAATGATATAATTTATCTTATAAAAAATCAAGCTACTTCCAAAAAAATTTTTATAGAAAATTTTGAAATTCTGAGTCAGTACGATTCATTAAAAATAATTCCCATTGTTGACTTATCAGCAGAAATAACTCCAATGGAACTTTCTTCGGGAGAGAATAGTTTGGGCAAAATCGGCAGAATTATTCTTTCTGAGGTAACGGTTACTAAAGAAAATAGAAAAAATTGCCTTCCGCTAGGGCGTTCTTTTGCTGTAAGAAGCAGAAAAACGGGTGATTGCATAAAATTGCCTAAGCGGCCTGAAAAAGCTTTGAAAAAACTTTTTATTGATGATAAAATTCCGCAAAATATCAGACCTTTAATTCCCGTAGTCACAGTTGAAAATCACGTGGCTTGGGTCAGTGGTTACGGTTCCGATGAAAACTTTCTTCCTGAAGTCGGAGAAAAAGCAATCTATTTGGAATTTAAACCAAGCTAGCATAAAAACAACCTTTTGCAGTAGAATAAATATGAATGGAGTCAGAAAAATGAAAGAAAACGTATCAGTTTATATTTCCCAAGAAGATATTAAAAACAAGGTAGCGGAAATTGGCAAAAAAATCACTGAAGATTACAAAGGAAGAGACGGAAAGCTTCTCCTTGTTTCAGTTCTTAAAGGTTCAGTCGTTTTTATGGCAGACCTTATGAGAGCCATTGACCTTCCTCTTTCCATTGACTTTATGATTGTTTCAAGTTACGGTTCCGGAACTTCTTCCAGAGGTAACGTGAAAATTCTCAAAGACCTTGATATTAACGTTTCCGACTATGATATTCTTATCGTAGAAGATATTCTTGATAGTGGCTACACTCTTTCAAAACTTATTGAAATTCTCAAAACGAGAAAGCCTAAATCCCTTAAACTGTGCACTTTCCTTAATAAACCTGATAGAAGAGTTGCTCACGTGGACCTTGACTATTGCGGTTTCGAGATTCCTGATGAATTTGTAGTTGGCTACGGTCTTGACTATGATGAAAAATACAGAAATTTACCTTACGTTGGTATCCTTAATTTTGAAGAATAACACGTAATCACTTAGTGAATTATAAAGCTGTCAGACCGACGATTGGCTGCTTTGATTAAATATATTTTTGTCCCATTGGTTTCGTCGGAGAAATGAGGCTATAATTGAAAAAATACAAGAATATTGGTTTTTTTGCTGTTATTTTACTGTGTTTACTCCTTGTTGTTTCTCTTGTATATAAAAGTGTTGACGACGGTAAAATCAAATATTCCGAAGTGCTTGATTACTTCAAAAATAATCAAGTAAAGAATTTCGTTATTGATGGTGGAGTTCTCAAGGTAGAGTTGATTGAAGGCGCGGATTATAAAGGCGCAAATAAATTTTCAACGGCTCTTTACAGCACTGTGCTTTTCCTTGAGCAAGCAGATGAATACATCGAAGCAAACAAAGAAAGCGGCGTTTTGGAAGAATATGACGTTCTTCAAGTGAAAGATAATTCCATTTGGGGTACAATTTTACTTTACGTTATTTTGGGCGGTGCGGTTATCGCCGTTACGTTTATTATGACTCGTCAGATGCAAGGCGGTGGAAGAGGCGGTATTTCTTTCAGCAAATCCAGACTGAGAACTGGTGATAGCTTTAAAAAGAAAATCACCTTTGCAGACGTTGCAGGCGCAGAAGAGGAAAAGGAAGAACTTTCAGAAGTAGTTGAATTCCTTAAAAATCCTGAAAAGTATTCAAAAATGGGTGCCCATATTCCTAAGGGTGTTCTTCTGATAGGCCCTCCGGGAACAGGTAAGACTTATATGGCAAAAGCTGTTTCAGGTGAAGCTGGAGTTCCCTTCTTCAGTATTTCAGGTTCTGACTTCGTAGAGCTTTACGTTGGTATGGGTGCTTCCCGTGTTCGTGATACCTTTGAACAGGCGAAGAAAAATGCTCCTTGCATAATTTTTATCGATGAAATTGACGCAGTCGGTCGCCAAAGAGGTGCAGGCCTTGGTGGCGGTCACGATGAACGAGAACAGACTCTTAACCAATTGCTTGTTGAAATGGACGGTTTTGAAGAAAATGAAGGCGTAATCGTTATGGCTGCAACAAACAGACCTGACGTACTTGACAGCGCATTGCTTCGTCCCGGTCGTTTTGACAGACAGGTTGTTATCGGACTTCCTGATGTGGGCGAAAGAGAAGCTATTCTTAAAATTCACACTAAAAACAAACCCATCGGTGAAGACGTTGACCTTGCGCTTATTGCAAGAACTACCTCAGGATTTGCTCCTGCTGATCTTGAAAATATCCTTAACGAAGGTGCGATTCTTGCTGTAAGAAGAAAGCATGATAAAATTAAAATGGAAGATATCAGCGATGCTATTTTGAAAGTTATAGTTGGTGTTGAAAAGAAAACGAGACGTGTTACGGAAAAAGATAAAAAGCTTACTGCATACCACGAAGGCGGTCACGCAATTGTTGCAAGATCTCTCCCTGATCACGACCCTGTTCAGGAAATTTCAATTATTCCAAGAGGTATGGCCGGCGGGTATACTTATTACGTGCCAAATGATCAGAAGAGCTATCGATCCAAGAACGAGATGTTCAATGATATAGTATCCTCCCTTGGCGGTCGTGTTGCTGAAGCGCTTTGCCTTGATGATATTTCAACAGGTGCATCAAGTGATATTGAGCATGCTACATCCATTGCAAAGCAAATGGTTACAAAATACGGTATGTCAGAAGTCCTCGGCCCCGTATCTTTCGGTTCAAGCGAAGAGGTTTTCCTTGGAAGAGACTTTACTGCTCATAATAATTATTCCGAAAAGATTTCCGGAATCGTTGATGATGAGATTATTAAGATTGTAAACTCTGCCTATGCAAAGGCTGAAGAAATTCTCAAAGAAAACAGAGAAAAGCTTGATATTTTAGCATCACTCCTTCTTGAAAAAGAAAAGGTTGGCGCTGAAGAGTTTGAAGCACTTTTTACCGGTAAGAAAAATGTTGAAATGGTAGAAGACTCTGCAGCAGAAACTACTGAAGAATAATTGGCATAAAAAATTGCCCCAAAAGCAAATAGCTTTTGGGGCAATTATCATTTTTATAAATGGAATCTTTTCCTCAGTTCTTCTTTCATACTTTTTCCGTCGAAAATAATCAGTGCCGCTAGGGTGATTATGCCGCTTGAGAAGCAGATTATTGAAGGAATTACGATATTTGTTATGTCTAACGCGTAAAAAATCACGGTTATTATGCAGAAAACCACTATGGTGGTAAAGTGCATAATGTATTCCTGTTCTTTCAGTTTAAGGCATCTGGCAACAATGAAAAGACCAATCATTGCAACTGTGAAAATTATGGGTAAGACGAAATCTATTGACCAACCGTGCCAACCTGTCCAAAAATCCCAAATAACGCATAGCACTGCGGAAATTACAGCTTGGGTCAGAATAGTTTTCGGTATGTTTTTTCGTCTTTTTATTATATGAAAAACTGACAGCCATATGCAAAAGATTCCGAATACCGCAAAAGGCCACCAAGCGTTTGAAGGTGAAAACATAAGATTTGTTGCCACGCATACCACAGCAAGCCCAATGGATGCCATAAAAAATATCTTGAAAAACAGCTCGAATTTTTTATATATGGTTGGGATTGTAGGGTACATTGCTTCTTCGTTTTCGCCGGTCAATTTGTTTTGGCAAAGAGGGCAAACTTCGGAATTTGTGCGAACATCGAGCTTGCATTTTGAACAATGCTTCATAGTGAATCCTTTCTTTTTTACTTTAGGGTTTCTGCGTTTGAATATATTTCAACGTGGATTCCGTTTTCTGTAAGTTTGCGGAAAAAGTTCTTCTGAATATCAAAATCATCATAAGGTGATGTGAATGAAAGTGATAAACTATTTTTGAAAGAAGCAGCGCATACCTGCAATTTTTTCGTAGCGCAACTAATATCAAAGGATTTAACGAACTCTGAAAGCTCTTCGGGAATACTTGCAACGCCAATATTTGAAAGAGTTGCGCTTGTTTCAAGCATTCTGTAATCGTGAGCAATTCGAAGTGCTACGTCTTTCATTGATAATGGCGCAATTCTTGCAAAAATATTGTTTTCAACTGAAGAATATCTTGCAATCAGCTCTTCCAGACTTTCTTTGGAGAGAGCTTTTTTTAAATCTGAAGTTACTGTATTTATGATGCTTTGCAGATCATTAGGAAATTTTTTGAAATTATATTCGATATTTACCGTTGAGAAAAAGTTCCTTGCGGAGCCTGAAGGGAAGTGTTTTCTCAAATTTATGGGGATAGTTAAAACTACCGGTTGCTTTTTTACTCTACGCGGCATAGTTTCACCTATTGCGGAAAAAAGTACTGCGGAAAGGTAACCCGTGAGAGTCGTGTTGTTTTTATGCGCTTCATTCAAGGTAGCTTTCAAATCTGCAATTCCTGTTATAACGCTGATTCTGTCGTCTGAAAATCTCATTCCGCCAACAGCTTTATAGGCTTTGCGGTGTTTGACTTTATTTTTGCGGATATTCTTATTTTCATCGTAATATCTGTAAAAGCTATCGTCTTCTTTTTCGTGGTTTGAAGCGTCGTAGTCAAGCTCAGGTTCTTTGATTTTGTGAGCTTTTGAAAGATATTTGGTTATGATGCATTCAAGAAATTTCATTGCACCGGTACCGTCTGAAAGCGCGTGAAAAATTTCAAGATTGATTCTGTTTTTATAGTAAGTTACTTCATAAAGAAGTTTTTTTCTGTCTGTTGAGTAAATTGGAGCACAAAGAGGTTTGTATTCTTCTTTCACCACAGGGCGCAAATCTGATTTTTCAAAATAGTACCAAAACAAGCCCCTTTTAAGCACGTAATTGTATACGTCAAAAACTTCTGCTGATTCAGAAACAGCTTCTTGCAAAATTTCAGGGGCAACAGGCTCGTAAAGCTCTGCGGCAAAGCGGAAAACTTTAGTATCCGGTCCGCTTACGGAAGCCGGAAAGATTTTCGCTGCATTATCAAGTTTTATCCATTTATCTTTCATTGGCAACCGTGCCCTTTCTCTTTATTTCTGTCTAAAAATTCATTTATGATTTTGTAAGTTTGCCTTACCTGACCATAAGTGTAGGGTAATGAGAAAAACCCGTGTAACCCATCGGAAATTCTGTGGGATTCAGCATAATTCCCAAATTGCTTTAACTTTTCTCCGTAAGCTTCTCCCTCATCTCTGAGAGGGTCAAATTCTGCGGTAATAATCAACGTATCAGGCTGATTTGAAAGGTCTTTTGAAATATACGGCGCGAAATATGGGTTATATTTATCCAGAGGGTCTGCGGCGTACATATCCATATATTCGTCTACCTTTTTAGATGTAAGAAGGTAGTCTGTGCCGTTGGTTCGAACTGAGTCAAATGGGGAATTTTCTGTGTGGTCATTGTATACGGCAGGGTAAATTAAAATCTGTTTATTGATTTTAAATTCCCCTCTGTCACGTGCCATTAAGCTGACAGCAGCGGCAAGATTCCCGCCTGCACTGTCTCCCGACAAAATAATATCAGAGGGTTTTGCTTCAAAAAAATCGCCTAAAAACAGTTCTTTTGCAACGGTATAGCAGTCTTCAAGTGCGTGTGGGAACGGGAATTCAGGCGCAAGTGCATAATCAACAGATACGACTCTTCTGCCTGTAATTTCACCAAATAGATTGCAGGTAGCCGCATAACTTTCAACGTCCCCTGAAACCCAACCTCCACCGTGAAAAAACAGTATAACTTCGTTTGAAATTGCGTTTTCGGGGTAGTAAATGGCAACGGGAACTCTTCTTCCGTCACGCTGAATAATCTTAGTTAAATCAATATGCAATCCATTTATTGGATTTTTGGACTTTAATTTTTTAACGTCACGCTCAAGTTTGTAGTCAATATCTGCGTAAGAAAGCGCTTTTAATGCTGCGCGCATCAGCTTGTTGATTGCCATTTTCACCCTTCTTCCGTAAAAAAATGCAGAGGGTAATACTCGATATATGATACCGAATTTCACCCTCTTTAAGATTATAAAACGTCGTTTTTGATTATATCTTCGTAAGTTTCTCTCTTAACAATAACACGAGCTTTTCCGTTACTTGTCATAATAACGGGTGGACGGGGAACTCTGTTATAGTTTGAAGCCATTGAGTAGTTATAAGCACCGGTCGCGTAAATGACAAGAATATCTCCTGCCTGAGGGTTCTGAAGTGCTATATCTTCTTGAACGAGGTCTCCGCTTTCGCAAGCTCTGCCTGCAATGGTAACTATTTTATCTTTCGGTTGACCAAGCTTCGTTGCAATATCCGCAGAATATGGCGCTTTGTAAAGAGCGTATCTGGGGTTATCGTTCATACCGCCGTCAACTGAAACGTAAGTTCTTACATCTTTGATTTCTTTGACGCTTCCTACTGTGTAGAGGGTTATTCCTGATTCCGCAACCACGCTTCTTCCCGGTTCAACAAGAATAAAGGGGAGCGGATAATCGTTTTTTGCACATACGTCTTTAACTTTTGCAAATACAAGGCGCATATACTCATCGTAGGATTTTGGATTATGCTCTGCAATATATTTAATGCCAAAGCCACCCCCAAGGTTAAGTTCTTTAATCGTTATTCCCAATTTAGAGCGAACTTCTGCCGCAAAATTAAGCATAACTTCTGCCGCAAGTTCAAATGGGTCAGCGTCAAATATTTGTGACCCTATGTGGCAGTGAATACCAACTACCTTAATATTTGGTAAAGCTGATGCTTCCTTGATAATATCAAAAGCTTCACCGTTTTCAAGTGCAACGCCGAATTTGGAGTCTATTTGCCCCGTTTTAATAAAATCGTGGGTGTGAGCGTCTATTCCCGGCTTGATTCTGAATGAGATTTCTGCGGTTTTGCCGTGCTTTCCTGCGATTCTATTAAGATTGTGGAGTTCTTCTTTATTATCTACAACTATTCTTCCGACACCGTTTTCTATTGCCATTTTCAATTCGTCGGAGGTTTTGTTGTTTCCGTGGAAGTAGATTTTGGAAGCAGGGAAGCCTGCTTTAAGTGCGGTGTAAAGCTCTCCGCCTGAAACTACGTCAACACCAAAGCCTTCTTCATTTACTATTCTGTAAATTTCGCAAGCGGAAAACGCCTTACTTGCGTAGAGGGGCATTCCCTTTCCGTCGTAGAATTTATCGAAAGCACCTTTGTAAAGCTTGCATACGCTTCTGATGTGGTCTTCACTCATAACGTAGCAGGGAGTGCCGTAATCTTCAGCTATTTTTGCAGTAGAAATTCCGTCAATGTGTAGAATTCCATTGTTATCTGATAACATAATATCATCCTTTTTATTCAGCTTGGTTCTCTTCTTTTTCTTTAAGATATTCTTCCGTAACGTCTTCGATTATTTCCCTTATGGGCTGAACTCCCTTACCGTCCTTTGAGGAGAATGGGACAACTCTTACGAGGAACTGTCGTGAAACCTTTTCGATTTGTTCTTCTACCTGTTTTGCGGAAAGCTTATCTGCTTTAGTTGCCGCAATGCAGAAGGGAACTTCTCTCGACATAAGAAAATCGTACATCAGTTTATCGTCTTCCGTAGGCTCGTGCCTTATATCAATCAGAAACAGCACAAGTGCTATATCTCTGTCGCTGTCGAAATAATCTCCGGTTAAACTTCCCCAGCTGCGTCTTTCAGCTTTGGAACGAAGGGCAAATCCGTAACCGGGAAGGTCTACCAAATAAACCTTTTTACCAACGTCATAGTAATTTGCCGCCGCAGTTTTTCCGGGCTTTTCGCTGACTTTCGCAATACTTTTTCTGTTGAGAAGCTTATTTATCATTGAGCTTTTGCCCACGTTTGAGCGTCCGACCATAACTATTTCAGGTCTGCGTTCTACGGGAGCGTTTCGGACGTCGTATGCGCTTGTTATGAAATTCGCGTCGTTGAAATTTATATTCATAGTTTATTCCTCTATGGCCGTTTTGAGGACGTCGTCAAGGGTTTTTGCCGCAACGAATCTTATGTTTTCTTTTACAACGTCTTCAACTTCGTAAAGGTCAGAAATATTATCGTTGGGGATAATAACAGTCTTCACGCCAGCTTTGTATGCTGCCATTGTTTTTTCTCTCAACCCACCAATGGGGAGGACGTTTCCTCGGAGTGTGATTTCACCTGTCATAGCTACGTCTCTCTTAACTTTTTTGCCGGTAAGCTCACTGTAAATTGCCGTAGCCATAGTGATGCCTGCGGAAGGTCCGTCTTTGGGAACTGCGCCTTCAGGAACGTGAATGTGAATATCTTTATTTTTATAGAAATCCTTATCAATTCCGAATTCTTCTGCTTTTGAGCGAATGTAACTTACTGCAGCGCGAGCACTTTCTTTCATAACGTCGCCCAAAGAACCTGTAAGTTCGATTTTCCCCGTGCCTTCCATTGCTGAAACTTCAATGGGCATAGTTTCGCCGCCAACGGTTGTATAGGCAAGGCCTGTAACAACTCCGACTTCTGAGTTCTTGCGAAGCTCTTCTTTTTTGAATCTTGCAGGGCCAAGGTATTTTTCAAGATTTTTTGGAGTAATTCTTATGGTTTTTTTAGCGTCTTCTGCCATTGTCAGCCATTCTTTAGCTGCTTTTCTGCAAAGAGATGCAATTACTCTTTCAAGTGAACGAACGCCTGCTTCACGAGTGTAAAGGGCAATAAGTCCGTTGATTGCTTCATCGTTTATTGCAAGCATTTTTTTCGTAAGGCCGTGTTTTTTCAGCTGTTTTGAAATAAGATGCTTCTTTGCAATATGAAATTTTTCTTCTTGTGTGTAGGAAGTGATTTCTATGGTGTCCATTCTGTCCAAAAGGGGACGGGGAATTGTATCCATATCGTTTGCAGTTGTAATAAACAAAACGTCGCTAAGGTCGTAGGGCATATCAACGTAATTATCTCTGAAAGTCTTATTCTGTTCGGGGTCAAGAACTTCCAATAGCGCCGCAGATGGGTCGCCCTTGTAGTCGTTGCCCAATTTGTCGATTTCGTCAAGAAGCATAACAGGGTTGGAGCTTTTTGCTTCCTTTAGTGCTGTGAGAATTTTACCCGGCATTGCCCCGATGTAAGTTCTTCTGTGGCCTCTGATTTCAGCTTCGTCGTGAACTCCTCCAAGGGAAATTCTAACGAATTTTCTGTTCATAGCTTTTGCCACAGACATAGCAATCGAGGTTTTACCTGTTCCCGGAGGACCTACCAGGCAAAGAATCTGAGTTTTCAGTTTTTCTTTTTCGTCTCCGTTTTGCTCTAAAAGCTTTCTTACAGCAAGCATTTCGATAATGCGTTCTTTAACTTTTTTAAGTCCGTAGTGGTCTGCTTCCATTATTGCGGAGGCTTTTTCTATTGTAAACGCATCTTTAGTAATATTATTCCAAGGCAGATCCAGGCAAGTTTCGATATAAGTTCTCAAAACTACGCCGTCCTGCGAACCGATTGGCATTTTTGAAAGGCGGAAAAGCTCTTTTTCAAGCTTTTCTTTTATTTCATCGGAAGCGTTCATTGTCATTATGCGGTCGTAAAGCTCTTCGTCTTCTTCTTCGCCGAAAAAGTCTGCGCCGCCGTCACCCAATTCTTCCTGAAGGGTTCTGATTTGCTCTCTTATGAAATAATCGCGCTGATTTTTGCGCATTTTTATGTTTACAAGTGCGGAAACTCTTTGTTCCAGCAAAAGAATATCTGTTTCTTCCTTCATTGAAGCGATTACCAACAGAAGTCTTTCGTGAGGTTCAAGCTCTTCAAGAATTTTTTGCTTAACTTCTGCTTTAAAGGGGATGTTTTGCGCAATATAATCGGAAAGTTCGCCAACATCTTTGATGGACTCTACTTTTCTGCCGATTTCAGGTGAAAGTTTGTCCATAATGCGGGTCATTTCTGCAAAAGCTTCCCGTGCAGTTCTAAGCATTGCAGTTTCGTCGTCTTGCGACCAACCCTCTTTCATTTCGTCTTCTGTAAGTGTTACGAATGCTGAGGGGTATTCGTTTCCGTTTATTTCACCGGTGATGATACCTCTTGCAAAGACCTCAAGTGCAGCTCTTTCTTCACCTGCAGGGGCTTTAAGGAGCTGTTTGATTCTTGCTATCGTACCAACGGTATTTATGGAAAGATTTCCGGACTCTCGTCCTGCTTCAACGTTTTCCAAGGCAAGGAAAATGAATCTATTGTGCTTCATTGCGTCTTGGATTGCGGAAATATGTATCTTTTCCGTTATATCAAGATGTATAAGTGTCTTAGGAAAAGTAACAAGCCCCCTGAGAGCCAGCACGGGCAAAACCGCGCGGCCCTCATAAAGGCTCATAAAATCAAAGTAATTATTCATTATAGGATGACTCCTAAACAGTTTCGTTTCTGGTTATTACAGCCGCTTCCGTACCTTCTACGCAGCCCTTTGTAATAACGACTTTTGTAATTGTTTTATCTGACGGAACGTCAAACATAAGCTTCGTCATGAACTTTTCAACTACTGTGCGGAGACCTCTTGCGCCTGTTTCTCTTTTAGCGCAAATATCTGCAATAGTCTCGATAGCTTCGTCGGTAAATTCAAGTTCAACGTTATCTATTTTAAGAAGCTTTTGGTACTGTTTTATAATTGAGTTTTTAGGCTCTTTGAGGATCTTTACAAGAGCGTCTCTATCAAGGTTTTCAACCGATACGATAACAGGGAGACGACCAACAAGTTCGGGAATTATACCGAATTTTATAAGGTCGTGGGATTCGCACTGCTTCAGATAATAGCTTGCAGGAAGCTCTTTTTTCGTTTCGATTTTTGAACCGAAACCGATCGCAGTTCCCGAAACACGCTTCTTAATAACGTTTTCAAGTCCCGCAAATGCACCACCGCAAATGAAAAGAATGTTTTTCGTATTGATAGGAATAAATTCCTGGTTGGGGTGCTTTCTTCCGCCCTGAGGGGGAACGTTTGCAACTGTACCTTCAAGAATTTTCAGAAGCGCTTGTTGAACGCCTTCGCCTGAAACGTCTCTTGTAATGGAAGGATTTTCTGAACGGCGAGAGATTTTGTCGATTTCATCAACGTAGATGATGCCTTTTTCAGCAGCTTCAACGTCAAAATTTGCCGCTTGAATAAGTCTGAGCAAAATATTTTCAACGTCTTCGCCAACATAGCCTGCTTCTGTGAGAGTTGTAGCATCTGCTATGGCGAAAGGCACGTTTAATGTTTTAGCCAAAACCTGCGCCATAAGAGTTTTACCTGAACCTGTGGGACCGAGAAGTAGTACGTTGCTTTTAACAAGCTCAACTTCGTCGTCGCTTTCGTCAAGGATTCTTTTATAGTGGTTATATACGGCAACGGAAAGAGCAATTTTTGCATCGTCCTGGCCGATTACGTATTCATCTAAGGCTTTTTTTATTTCTGCAGGAGTTTTGATTTCGATATTCTGAGCTTCTCCGTCTTTTTTCTTTTTGATGGGGCCTCTGAGAGCTGTCATATATTCAATGCAGGTGTCAACACAGTTTTCGCAAATGAATACATCGTCAGTTACGCCGGAAAGCATCATGATACTTCCGTCTGTATCTGTCAATCCGCAGAAAGAGCACTGCCTTATGAAGCCTGAATTATTGTTATCGGGCATAAATTATTCACCTTTAATTATCTTTTGGTTATAACTTTGTCGACAAGACCGTATTCCATAGCCTGAGTTGCGGTCATAAAGTTATCTCTTTCCGTATCTTTTTCAATGATTTCAAGGGGCTTACCCGTGTTTTCAGCAAGGATTCTGTTAAGGTCTGCTTTAATTTTAATAATTCTGTCTGCGTGAATTTTAATATCTGTAGCCTGACCCTGGAAACCTCCGAGAGGCTGATGAATCATAATTTCGCTGTTGGGGAGAGCGAATCTTTTGCCTTTTGCGCCTGAAGAAAGAAGGAATGCGCCCATACTTGCAGCCATACCGATGCAGATTGTGGAAACGTCGCATTTAATGTATTGCATTGTGTCATAAATAGCCATACCTGCTGTAATGGAGCCGCCGGGGCTGTTGATATAGAGGCTGATGTCTTTTTCAGGGTCCATAGCTTCCAAATAAAGAAGCTGAGCAACCACGAGATTTGCGGTTACGTCGTTGACTTCGTCGGCAAGAAATATGATTCTGTCGTTAAGGAGTCTCGAAAAAATATCGTAAGAGCGTTCTCCTCTGCTTGTTTGTTCTACTACCATTGGGACTAAACTCATAGTTATTACCTACCTTTTCGTTTTATGTAATTGGTTAATTTTTGCTTTTTAATTTGAATTCGGCGCGACAAACTTTTAACGGTTTCCCACGCCGATATATCATACGTCAATTTTTTAAAGCTTATTCAGCAGATTCTGCAGTTTCTGTTTTTTCTTCAGCTTCAGCAGGTTTTTCTTCTACTTTTTCAACCTTTTTTCTTGTTCTCTTCTTGGGCTTAGGTGCTTCTTCAACGGGAGCTTCAACAGCTTCTGTTACGATAGCGTTGTTTCTTACAACTTCAAAAGCTTTTCTGAGAGAAAGGTCTTTGATGATGCTTTCAGTTACGTAGTCGCTCTTGAGTTTTTCAACTTCAGTGCCTGTTTCCTGAGCGAACATTTCGTATTCTTTATTTACGTCTTCTTCTTCGATGATGATCTTTTCGATTTCAGCGATTTTTTCAAGAGCGAGTCTTATTTTGACGTCTCTTTCAGCGTTTATTTTGAACATCCCACGGAGGCTGTTGAATTCCTGACCTGTAATTTCAAGATATTTCTGGAGGGAAAGACCTTGCTGCATCATTCTTCTTTCGAAGCCCTGCATAGCGGAATCAATTTCGTGTTCGATCATACATTCGGGAATATCTGCTTCGCAGCAATCAGCAACTGCAGCGTAAACCTTTTCAGTCACTTCATTTTCTTCTGCCTGTTGGAATCTTTCAGCAAGCTTTTTGGAAATATCAGCTTTGAATTCTTCGAGAGTATCGAAGTCGCTTACGTCTTTAGCAAGTTCGTCATCGATCGCTGGGAGTTCTGTTCTCTTGATTTCGTGAATCTTAACGTCAAAGCGAGCAGCCTTGCCTTTAAGTTCTTCAGCGTGGTATTCTTCGGGGAAAGTTACGTTTACAGCTCCTTCCTGACCTGCTTTCATACCAACCATCTGGTCTTCGAAACCGGGGATGAACTGACCGGAACCGATTTTAAGTGTATATTTTTCAGCTTCGCCGCCTTCGAAGGGAACGTCATCAACAAAGCCTTTGAAATCGAATGTTACTGTGTCTCCGTTTTCGATAGCAGCATCTTCTTCCAAGTCGATAAGGCGAGCCTGTCTCTGCTGGTATCTTTCAAGTTCAGCCTGAACGTCAGCATCTGTAACCGCTTTCGTGTTCTTTTCAACTTTAATGCCTTTGTAGTCTTTAACTGCTACTTCGGGTTTAACTGTGATTTTTGCTTTAAATTTAAAGCCATTTTCGTCGTTGCTGATAACGTCGAGTTCAGGATGATCTACAGGTTCGATACCTGCTTCTGCAACAGCGTCATCGTAAGCTTTGGGATATACGGCATTGATAGCGTCTTCGTGGAAAACTGTTTCACCGTACATTTTTTCAATCATCTTTCTGGGAGCTTTACCTTTTCTGAAGCCGGGAATATTCATCTTGCCTACGTTTTTACGGTAGGAAGCTTCAACTGCTTTTTCGAATTCGTCGGCGGGAACTGTAATTTCAAGCTCCACGATGTTCTTTTCTTCTTTTGTTACCTTTTCCAAAATCATTTGATTATCCACCCTTATGAGTTTTTTATATATATCTAAATTATTTTACCATATAAATATGTTTTTTTCTACCACAAATTGTATTATTTTATAGAACTAAAGGATTTTTATCGGTTTAAACCCTGTAAAATCGGCTGCGGCGAGGAAATATCTGGTTCCATTTCGCTCTTCATTGTGAATTGCTTGCCTGTGAGCATATCCGTGAAGGTGCCCGTAATAGCAGAATTTGATTCCGTTCTCTTCAAGAACCCCCGTAATTTCTCGGCATTCAATGCTTCCGAATACAGGAGGGTAGTGGAGAAACACTATTTTCTCTTCGGCATTGCACGAATTTATAGAAGCTTTCAGCCTTCCCACTTCACGGTTGAGCACTTTAATATCTGCCGCCTGACCGGGTTCTGTAATCCAACCTCGCGTACCGCAAATCCCAACCCCTTCGTATTCGTAGGAATTATTGTGCAAAAATGAAATTGATTTGTAAGGCTTCGCAAACTCTTTCAATTTTGACATTGTTGACCACCAATAATCGTGGTTCCCTTTGAGTATGATTTTCTTACCCGGAAGTCTGTCTATAAATTCAAAATCGGGAGCTAATTGCTCAAAATCAATCGCCCAAGAAACGTCCCCTGCGATAACTATGGTGTCGTTTTCTTCTAGGCACCAATTTTCTTTAAGTCTTTGGATATGATTTTCCCAAAGAGGGCCGAAGATTTCCATTGGTTTATCCACGGTGTCGGCGTTTCCTAAATGGAGGTCTGCCGTTACGTATAAAGCCATATGTATCCTCTCTTATATGTATTTGTCGTAGAATTTTTTAGCGTTGTTATAAAATATTTTGTTAGTTAAATTCTCGCCAAGCTTTTCGTTGAAAAACTCGCGTAAAGATACTAAATCTGAAACGTTTTTTATTCCTTTGGGTAGAGTTTCCACCCCGTCAAGGTCGCATCCTAAAGCCAAAACGTTTTCTCCACCCAAATCAAGAATTTTTTCCGCGTGACGAAGAATATCTTCAAAATCAGCATTTTTTTCTTGGTTTAAAAACGGTGGGAACAGGTTCAGCCCGATAAGTCCACTTCTTTCAATCAATATTTTGATTTGGTCATCCGTTAAGTTTCTTCCGTTGTTACAAACGCTTCTTGAATTTGAGTGAGTTGCAACGAAAGGTCCATTGCAGATTTTTTCCAAATCGTAAAAACCTGCGTCTGAAAGATGTGAAACGTCGGGGATTATTCCGCTATTTTCAAGTTCTCTTACGCAATCATTGCCGAGAGACGTTAATCCTGCGTTTTGGTCTGTTTTTCCTCCTGTTGCAAAGCAAGAAGAACCATTCCAAACGAGGCTGAAAAATTTCACGTCGTTTTCTGCAAGAACTTGAATATTTTCAAGCTTTCCGTCAGTAATGTTTCCGCCTTCGCAAGAAAGTATTGGTTTTAGATTTTTAACGTCTTTAATTTCTTTAAATAAAAATTCTTTTACGTTAAAGAAGAATTCCATTCCGGAGTCAGTTCTTTCGTCATTGAAAAATACTGCAAAGGTTTGAAAAGCTTCGTCAAAATATGCCAAAGCTTTTTTGTTTACTTGAAGAGTTTCATCGCTAAATGAAAGCTCAGTTTCGTATGCCCGTGTAGCAGTATCGCAATGCAAATCAAAATAGCGCATCCTGGTCAACCTCGTATAGATTCTCGTAATACTTGAATTCTTTCATATTATATTCGGTATCAAAAAGAATGCCCACACCGTCGAATCTAAAGTGAAATTCTTCTGGGTCAATGGAATTTTGGCGCAATTCGTTTATATATGCCTTTGCAGCAGATATAATATTCTGCATTTTTCTTGGAGTTATTTTTTCAGGAGGAGTTTCTTTGCCCTCATTTTCTGTGTTGATAAGCTCTGATTTAACTTCCACAAAGCAAATAGTGCTGCCTTTCATTGCAATGATGTCTATTTCTTTGTTTCCTGCTACGAAATTTCTTTTTAAAATTTTATAGTTTCTTGATTTTAACCAAAAAGCTGTATAGGCTTCAAATCGTCTGCCTATCCATTTTGTAGAGGGTTTCTGTTTAGTGAACATTTTTTAAAAATGACTTTCTGTAAATGGGTTGAACTCCGTGTTCAGCTAAAAGCTTGTAATGTTCTTTCGTAGGGTAGCCCTTGTGTACGTCCAATTTGTACTGTGGGTACTGCTCCGAAAGTTGACACATATAGCGGTCCCTCGAAACTTTCGCAAGTATGGACGCTGCTGCAATGCTTATACTCAACGAGTCACCCTTGACGATGCATTTGGTTGGAATTTCAAAGCCGCGGATTTTATTTCCGTCAATAAGTGCCATTTCAGGCTTAACTTCCAAAGCGTCAGCAGCCCTTTTCATAGCGAGAAATGCTGCGTTTAGAATGTTTATTTCATCAATTTCTTCAGGTGTTGCCCAGCCGATTCCATATGAAACAGCTTTCGATGCTATAACGTCAAATAGTTCTTCTCTTTTTTTAGGAGAAAGTTTTTTTGAGTCAGTAACTCCTGGAAGTTCAATATTTGGTGGGAGAATGACTGCCGCAGCACAGACGTTTCCACAAAGGCAACCTCTTCCTGCTTCGTCAATTCCGCAAATTACTTTGTATTGGTCGTAAAGTTCTTTTTCGAACTTCCACATATCAACAGGGTCTACGTTAGTTTTTCTGCTCATTTTTATTTTCCGTTTCGGGAGGTTCTTCAAGGGTTATTTTGCCTATTTTGCAACCTCTGAACTCATCAAGCAGTATAAGCGAAGTCCTTTCAGTGTCGATTTCTCCGCCGCTGATTACGAACCCTCTCTTTTTACCGATAAGCTTGAGCAATTCCCAATCGTCTTCGGGAAGATCTTCGGGGAGCTTGTATCTTGCTGTAAGCATTGGCTTATAATTTCGAGCCAAAAGTCCAACAAGCTTCATTGCAAGTTCTTCAGTATCAATAACTTCGTCTTTAATTGACCCTATGAGAGCAAGACGGAGGGCTGCATTTTGGTCTTCAAGTTTAGGCCAAAGGATTCCCGGCATATCGAGAAGGTCTACACCGTCGCTGATTCTTACCCATTGCTTCGTGCGGGTAATTCCTGGTCTGTCTTCGGCTCTTGCTTTGTTCATTCCGCTTACGTTATTTATAAATGTGGATTTGCCAACGTTGGGGATACCCAAAACCATTATTTTAATGCTTCTGTTTACGATACCCTTAGCGGCGTCACGTTCAATTCTTTCTTTGAAAATATTTCTCACTGCCTGAAGAAGTGCGTAGCTTCCGCCGGCAGTTTTACTGTTATAAAGGATTGTGCTTATGCCTTGGCTTTTGTAATAGCTCATCCATTTTTTGTTCATCGCCGCATCAGCCAAGTCACTTTTATTTAAAATAATCATTCTTGGCTTTTGTGAGGCGTTTAATATTCTGTCTATGTCGGGGTTTCTTGAAGAAAGGGGAATTCTTGCGTCAACAAGCTCGACGGTCATATCTACCGATTTTATTGATTCCTCTATCATTCTGCGGGCTTTCGCCATATGCCCCGGATACCAGTTGATATTCATTTTTTGATGTTCCTTTTTTAATTAGTCAATAGGTCCGATTTTATCAATGGGGAAGAATCTGAAAAGGACCTTTCCCAATATTTTTCTTGTATCTATGCAGCCGATATTTCTGCTGTCTTTTGAATCCAATCTGTTATCACCCATTACGAATACTTCCCCCGGCTGAACTGTCAGCGGGAACTGAACCTTGGAATATGCTTTGGGGTATGTTTTCTGGTGAGAGTCAAGATACGGTTCGTCAAGAAGTATACCGTCAATATAAACTTCTCCGTCAATGGTAACGTCTACTGTTTGACCTTCCGTAGCGATAACTCTTTTTACCCAAAGTGAATAGTCTTCGCCGCCTATTTCCGGTTGGAAAACAACAATGTCTCCTACCTTAGGCGTATAGAAAAGACCAGAAACTATATATCTGTCTCCGTTTAGCATTGTAGAGTTCATTGAAGGGCCGTCAACGTATCCCGTTCTGAAAACGAGAGACAAAACTAAAATTGCCGCAACAACAGCTACAATAACAGCATCAGCTATTTCTATAAAATCTTTCAATAAAGAGTTTGGTTGAGCTTGTTTACCGTTTTCTTTCTTTCTTACTTTTGTGGGAATAGATTCTTCGGGGAAATTTTCGAGCTCATTTTCATTTATAACCACGTCTTCTTTTTCAGGCATTGCCAGCCCTCCTATAAAAATACTTTAAAAATGCAAAAAGCGGTACTCTACCCGTAATTATCGGAAAGAATACCGCGATTATGCTGGCGTTCGTCACCTTTTCGACGAACAACAGGGCAGGAGTCTTTGCCGTAATCGGTTTACAGCTTCTCCTTGACTTTGGCAGCTTTGCCGACTCTGTCACGCAGATAGTAAAGCTTAGCACGACGAACTTTACCAACACGTACAACTTCTACCTT